>NZ_LWGA01000056.1:0-1028 GCF_001635235.1 Oleiphilus sp. HI0117
GGTTAATGGGCAGTAGATGTAATTTTATAAGCCAATGATTGGAGATTAGGGCTGAGGATAACCTTGAGCGCGAGTGGCCCTTGCTTAAGATAGGTTACGCCTGATACTTGTCATTTCCGCGATTTAAAGTGAGCATGAACTCGCTTAACAAACTCCATATACTGACTTTCGTCGTGCAAATTCACTTCTTCTTCGATCGGCAATAAAGGGAACCTTTCCTTCAAGGCTGCCGCGAATAGGCCCATACCGCCTTGTTGGTGAATAGTGCTGTCACTCTGAAATATTTTGACGTTTCTGACTCCGCAGCTGGGTGAGTTTTTCATCAGAACAAAGCCATCTAAAGACACATATCAATCAAGCCCGTTATTTAACCATGCGCCCTCCAATTGTCTAGTAGACTTAAGGATTACGTTTAAAAAAGAGGGCTAGAAAAGAACCATGCAAAACTCAGATAAGAATCAATCAGACAAGCAAACTTCGTCTAAGAATAAGACTTTGAGCTCAGTAGGGACTCAGCTTCACGCTCTAGCAGAAAAACGCCATGACCCACATTATATTGCCGAATCATTTAGGTCAGGCGAATACCCATACAAGACAAAAATTAGTCGCCAACGATACGAAAGCATAAAAAAAGAATTACAAATCGAGCTACTAAAAGCCCAGAAGTGGATAAGAGAGTCAGGACAAAAAATAGTGATTCTGTTTGAAGGGCGAGATGCCGCTGGTAAAGGTGGCACCATAAAACGCTTTATGGAACATCTAAACCCACGGGGCGCTCACGTTGTTGCTTTGGAAAAGCCGACTGAAGAAGAGCTCGGTCAGTGGTACTTTCAACGCTACATTAAACACCTGCCCACCAAAGGTGAACTCGTTTTATTCGACCGGTCTTGGTATAACCGAGCAGGTGTTGAAAGAGTTATGGGGTTCTGCGAACCGAGCGACTACCTTGAGTTTATGCGTCAAACGCCAGAACTAGAAAGAATGCTTACCCGTAGCGGTATAAAATTATTTAAGTATTGGTTCTCTGT
>NZ_LWGA01000057.1:0-918 GCF_001635235.1 Oleiphilus sp. HI0117
AAGGTCCTAACTATGTTTAAAACTAAGAAATCTATACTTTCCACCTGCGCGCTTTCTTTATCTCTATTATGGGGATCAGGGCAAGCGATGGCTGCCGACAACTGCTATATAATGGTTCACGGGCACGGAACCCAAGGCGACATCAAAATCAATGCCCTCGACTCTTGGCGAACATCCCACTTCAGCAACTATAACGGTGCTGACTTTATGGATGACTTGCTGAGCTCTGGCGACAATTATGCCATTGTTGGTTACGACTCAACCGACGAAAGCGGCTACCCTTACTGGAGAAACGAAACCTCTGGCGAAATTGCTCGACAGATCATTTCTATCAAGCAAGGTAACGGAGACGGCCTCAATCACCCTCAAGCTGGCACTCAATGCTCGGCCAATGACGACTTTTGGGTTGTATCGCATAGTCAGGGCGCTCAGCAGATGATGTTTATCGCCGGTAATGCGGTCTCAGGCGCACCCAACTACAATACGGCTTACACAAGCTCTGGTTCCGTTAGTGTTGATTATGCATCCGCCATGAACGACATTCTCGGGATTTTCACGCTTGGCGGCGCAATAACCGGAACCGAAGGTGCTGACCGAGTTTGTAACGGCAACTGGTTAGATGCACTTATAAACGCGGCATTCTTAGGTAAAGACTGCAACCCAAGTGTACAATGGCTTCAAACAAACGATTCTTACACTGTTAAGAATTATATTGGTTCCAACCTAGCTGCTCCGGTTTATGTTATGGGCGGTTACAAGAGCTTCCCTGGTATTGAAGGCGCATCTGCGGCTATGCTTAATGGCGAAGATGATGGTTATATCAACCTGGCATCGCAAATGAGCTGTGAAGGTTCCGGTAAGCGCAATATTTGGGACGACCTGAATACCTACAAAACATTCTTTGGTATTGCCTACGGC
>NZ_LWGA01000058.1:0-11956 GCF_001635235.1 Oleiphilus sp. HI0117
CAGTTAACAGCTACTTTGATCGCGCCAATCGCGATGGAAGAAGGTCTACGCTTCGCGATTCGTGAAGGTGGTCGTACTGTAGGTGCGGGTGTTGTAGCTAAGATTGTTGAATAATCTTAGTCTATGTTTGGAAGGCAGCTTGATGCTGCCTTCTTTTGTATAGGCCAGTAGCTCAATTGGCAGAGCAGCGGTCTCCAAAACCGCAGGTTGGGGGTTCGATTCCCTCCTGGCCTGCCATTTATTCTAGTAATAAATGGTAGTGGAACAGAATACTTATTAGTGCGTCGATTATGAATGCAAAGGTAGAGAAAGAAGGTAGTGCGCTAGATACGCTGAAGTGGTTGTTGGTGCTTTGTTTGGTGTCAGCGGGCGTGGTGGGTAACTACTATTTTGAAGCAGAATCTCTGTTGTACAGAGTGCTTGCGCTACTTGTTTTGGCATTTGTTGCTGGATGGGTTGCCGTTCAAACGACAAAAGGGCAGGCCTTTGCGAAGTTGGTCTCTGAAGCTCGTTTAGAGATTCGTAAGGTTGTATGGCCTACTAAGCAAGAGTTGACCCAGACGACAATGATAGTTGTTGTTTTTGTGTTAGTGGTTGCGCTTATTTTATGGGGTGTCGACTCCCTGATCGGCTGGATTGTTTCCAGTATTATAGGGTAGTAGGAGAATCACGATGTCCAAAGCTTGGTATGTAGTTCATGCCTATTCAGGTTACGAAAAGCAGGTAATGCGCTCGTTGCAAGAGCAGGTTGCTTTGAAAGGCTTGGAAGCAAAATTTGGTGAAATACTGGTTCCTACAGAGGAAGTGGTAGAAATGCGCGAAGGTAAAAAGCGCAAGAGTGAGCGTAAGTTTTATCCAGGCTACGTTCTTGTGCAAATGGAAATGGACGACGATGCTTGGCATTTGGTTAAGTCCACTCCAAGAGTGTTAGGCTTTATTGGTGGTACTGCTGAAAGACCTGTGCCAATTACTGATCGTGAAGCTGATACGATTCTTCAGAAGATAGAGACGGGTGCAGAGAAACCTCGTCCTAAGACCTTGTTTGAAGCTGGTGAAGTGGTTCGGGTTATCGATGGGCCGTTTGCAGACTTTAATGGTGTTGTTGAGGAAGTAGATTACGAGAAGAGCCGCGTTAAAGTAGCGGTTCTGATTTTTGGTCGCTCTACCCCTGTCGAACTAGAGTTTGGGCAAGTAGAAAAAGACTAAGCAAGTAAGATTTTATCTGCTCACTTTGCGAACTGCAAAGTGGGCTTTTTCTGTCTATACGGGGAGCTATTGAAGCGTTTGAACCCGAAGGAGTAAAAAATGGCAAAGAAAGTTGATGCTTATATCAAGCTTCAGGTAGCCGCTGGTAAAGCGAATCCAAGTCCGCCGGTTGGTCCTGCACTAGGTCAGCACGGTGTTAACATCATGGAATTCTGTAAAGCGTTTAACGCTCAGACTCAAGGTGTTGAACCAGGTCTGCCAGTTCCTGTTGTAATTTCTGTATATAGTGACAAGAGTTTTACTTTTGTCATGAAGACCCCACCTGCATCTATTCTGTTGAAGAAAGCTGCTGGTATCACTAGTGGTAGCGGTCGTCCTAATACTGAGAAGGTTGGAACTGTTACTCGCGCTCAGTTAGAAGAAATTGCTAAAACTAAAGACCCTGACTTAAATGCAGGTGATATGGATGCTGCAGTAAGAATTATTGCTGGTACAGCGCGTAGCATGGGACTTAATACTGAGGGTGTTAACTAATGGCAAAATTAACAAAGCGCCAAAAGTTGGTGCAGGAAAAAGTTCAAGCAGAAAAAGCGTACACGGTAGAAGAAGCGGTAGCTTTGCTTGCTGAGCTTTCAAACGGTGTTAAGTTTACTGAGTCGGTAGATGTTGCTATCAACCTAGGTGTTGATGCGCGTAAATCTGACCAGGCTGTTCGAGGTTCTACAGTACTACCAAATGGAACTGGCAAAACAGTTCGTGTTGCTGTGTTTACTCAAGGTGAAAATGCAGAGAAAGCTAAAGAAGCTGGTGCTGATATCGTTGGTATGGACGAGTTGGCTGCTGAAGTTAAAGCTGGAAACATGGATTTTGACGTAGTTGTTGCATCTCCGGACGCAATGCGTGTAGTTGGTCAGTTAGGTCAAATTCTTGGTCCACGCGGTCTAATGCCAAACCCGAAAGTTGGTACAGTGACGCCAGACGTAGCGACTGCCGTTAAAAATGCAAAAGCTGGTCAGGTTCGTTATAGAACTGACAAGAACGGTATTGTTCATACTATCGTTGGTAATGTTGAGTTCTCAGCTGATTCGATTAAACAGAATATCGAAGCATTGTTGGCTGACTTGAAGAAGGCTAAGCCTGCTTCTGCAAAAGGTGTTTATTTGAAGAAAGTTACACTTTCTTCAACAATGGGTCCTGGTCTACTTATTGATCAGAGCTCAGTGTCTTCATAAGAAGATATGTTAAAGAATACTTTGGAGTCTGAGCCTAGCTCGGGCTGTCAAAGACCGCAGGTGTTGGCTATTTATTAATTTAGAGTGCTAACTTAATCTCCTGCGCAGACGGTGTGTGGACTCTCTTAAATGAGTTGTATCTCCGCCGTAGGTCGCTCCCTGTTTATGCTAACAGGGGGTGGAACTAAGTGGTCAGCTTCGGCTGACTCTCTTGAGGAGAAAACCAATGGCAATTGGAATCGAAGACAAAAAGGCGATTGTCGCCGAAGTCAACGAAGTTGCTGGCGGTGCTTTATCTCTTGTGATGGCTGATTATCATGGCGTTGACGCTAATGATATGACAGGCCTTCGTAAAGAAGCTCGTGAAGGCGGAGTTTATCTTCGTGTCGTTCGAAACACCTTAGCAAAGCGTGCGGTAGAAGGAACAGAGTTTGAATGTGCAGCTGAAGCGTTGGTTGGTCCAACAATTCTTGCATTTTCTTTGGAAGATCCAGGTGCGGCAGCGCGCTTGTTGAAAGATTTTGCTAAAGAAAAAGAAGCATTCGAGATAAAAGCATTAGCGGTTGGTGGTGAACTACTGGGTGCAGATCAGATCGATCGTTTGGCTAAGTTGCCAACGCGCGATCAGGCGTTGGGCATGTTGGCCAGCGTTATTCAAGCACCTATTACCAAGCTTGCACGTACATTCAACGAAGTTCCTTCGAAGGTTACTCGTGCAGTGGCAGCAGTTCGCGATCAGAAGAAAGACGCAGCTTAATTATTTTTTATATAACTTACATTTAGGAGAATGGGACCATGTCTCTATCTAAAGACGATATTTTAAATGCAATCGCTGAAATGAGCGTAATGGACGTTGTTGAACTAGTTGAAGCAATGGAAGAGAAATTCGGCGTATCTGCAGCTGCTGCTGTAGCTGCTGCTCCTGCTGCTGGCGGTGACGCTGGTGGTGCTGCTGCCGCTGAACAGACTGAGTTTGACGTTGTTCTTGCAGGCGCTGGCGACAAGAAAGTTAACGTAATCAAAGCAGTTCGTGCTCTTACAGGTCTTGGCCTTAAAGAAGCGAAAGCAATGGTTGATGGTGCTCCATCTACTGTTAAAGAAGGCGTTAGCAAAGACGACGCTGAAGCTGCTAAGAAAGAGCTTGAGGAAGCTGGCGCATCTGTTGAAGTTAAGTAACTATAATTATAGTTATTTGATGCATGCAGAAGCACACGCATCCTAACGAAATTGGCTGGTAGCATTTGCTGCCGGCCTTTTTCTGTTGTTAGTTAGTAGATAGCTTTCATTATATTGATGCTAACAAGCATCATAGAACAAACTATAAGAAGGTTTGTTAGAAAGGAATATTTGGCAAAGCCTTGAGCATGCAATAAGTATCTCTTTCTAAACATAGCCTGTTATTAAACGGTGTCAACCGTTCAACAATTCAGACCGTTAAGTCACAAAACTGGGGAATATAAATGGCCTACTCGTATACAGAGAAAAAGCGTATTCGTAAAGAATTTGGCGTGTTACCAACCGTCATGGATGTGCCGTATCTTTTGTCTATTCAAATAGACTCGTACTTAAGCTTCTTGCAGAGTGACAATGACCCAGAGTCTCGTGACGATGTTGGTCTTCACGCTGCATTCAAGTCAGTTTTTCCAATTTTGAGCTTCTCAGGTAATGCTGCATTAGAATATGTGAGCTACCGTTTGGGTGAACCCGCATTTGACGTAAAAGAGTGTATTCAGCGTGGTGTAACATACGCAGCTCCATTGCGTGTTAAGGTTCGATTGATTATTTATGATAAAGAATCATCAAATAAAGCAATCAAAGACATCAAAGAGCAAGAAGTATACATGGGCGAAATGCCGCTCATGACCGAAAATGGTACATTTGTTGTTAACGGTACTGAGCGTGTAATCGTCTCTCAGTTGCATCGTTCTCCAGGCGTATTTTTTGATCACGATAAGGGTAAAACACACTCTTCTGGTAAGTTGTTACACTCTGCTCGTGTTATTCCTTACCGTGGTTCATGGTTGGACTTTGAGTTTGACCCGAAAGACAACGTTTTTGTTCGTATTGACCGACGTCGTAAACTACCTGCATCGATCTTGCTACGTGCGCTTGAATACAGCACACAAGAAATTCTTGAAATGTTCTTCGATACCAGTGCATTCGTTATTTCCGGCGAGAGCTGTAAGCTAGAGTTGGTGCCTGCTCGCCTACGTGGTGAGCTTGCAAGTTTCGAAATTAAAGATGCTGACGGTAAGGTTATCGTTGAAGAAGGTCGTCGTATTACTGCGCGTCATATCAGACAGCTTGAGAAGCTTGGTAATCACCTTGAAGTTCCACGTGAGTACCTACACGGCAAGGTGACAGCGAAAGACTTGATCAATGAAGAAACTGGCGAATTGGTTGTTGAGTGTAATACCGAAATCACTGATGAAGTGATCGATACAATTATTGAAGCGGGTATCGAATCGTTCGAGACGATTTATACGAACGAACTAGATTGCGGCCCGTTCATGTCTGATACGCTAAGAATCGATCCGACAAGTAATCAGCTTGAAGCTCTGGTAGAGATTTATCGTATGATGCGTCCTGGTGAGCCGCCAACTAAGGATTCAGCAGAGAACCTGTTCAAGAACTTGTTCTTTACTTCTGAGCGCTACGATCTTTCTGCAGTAGGCCGCATGAAGTTTAATCGCCGTATCGGACGTAGCGATGAGACGGGCGAAGGCGTACTGTCAAATGAAGATATTATCGATGTCTTGAAAACATTGATCGATATTCGAAATGGTAAGGGTGAAGTTGATGATATCGATCACTTGGGTAACCGTCGTATTCGATCTGTAGGTGAAATGGCAGAGAACCAATTCCGTGTTGGTTTGGTTCGTGTTGAAAGAGCTGTACGTGAGCGTTTGAGCATGGCTGAGTCTGATGGTCTAATGCCACAAGACTTGATCAATGCTAAGCCTGTCGCTGCAGCCGTTAAAGAATTCTTTGGTTCTAGCCAGTTATCTCAGTTTATGGATCAGAACAACCCGCTTTCTGAGGTGACTCATAAGCGTCGTGTATCAGCATTAGGCCCAGGTGGTTTGACTCGTGAGCGTGCTGGTTTTGAGGTTCGAGATGTACACCCGACTCACTACGGTCGCGTTTGTCCTATCGAAACGCCTGAAGGTCCAAACATCGGTTTGATTAACTCTTTGGCAACCTACGCACGAACTAACTCTTTTGGCTTCTTAGAGAGTCCGTATAGAAAAGTTGTTGACAGTGTTGTAACAGACGAGATCGAGTATCTGTCAGCAATTGAAGAAAGTGGCTTCATTATCGCACAGGCTAGTGCTGTTGTTAGTGAAGACGGTAAGCTAACTGAAGAGCTTGTTAACGTTCGATATAAAAACGAATTTACAGTAACGCCACCTGAGAAGGTTAACTATATGGACGTGTCACCACGTCAGGTAGTATCGGTAGCAGCTTCTTTGATTCCTTTCTTGGAACACGATGATGCGAACCGTGCTTTGATGGGGTCAAACATGCAGCGTCAGGCTGTTCCAACCCTACGTGCTGAAAAGCCATTGGTTGGTACGGGTATTGAGCGAATTGTTGCTCAGGACTCCGGTGTATGTGTGGTTGCAGATCGAGGTGGTGTAATCGAACGTGTCGATGCAGGCCGAATTGTTGTTCGTGTTAACGATGATGAGACTGCACAAGGCGACGCAGGTGTAGATATCTACAACCTAACGAAATATGTTCGTTCAAACCAAAATACTTGTATAAATCAACAGCCTTTGGTTAAGCAGGGTGAGCAAATTTCTCGTGGTGACGTACTTGCTGATGGTCCTTCGGTTGATATGGGTGAGCTGGCTTTGGGTCAGAACATGCGTATCGCCTTTATGCCTTGGAACGGTTACAACTTTGAGGATTCGATCCTTGTATCTGAGCGTGTAGTTCAAGAAGACCGTTTCACAACTATCCATATTCAGGAATTGACTTGTGTTGCGCGTGATACCAAGTTAGGTAGCGAAGATATTACTGCCGATATTCCGAATGTTGGTGAGAACGCACTTTCCAAGCTGGATGAGTCGGGTATCGTTTATATCGGTGCTGAGGTGGGTGCTGGTGATATTCTTGTTGGTAAGGTAACACCTAAGGGCGAAACCCAGTTAACGCCTGAAGAAAAGCTACTTAGAGCAATCTTCGGTGAAAAAGCATCTGATGTTAAGGATACTTCACTGCGAGTTTCTACAGGAACGCGTGGTACGGTAATCGACGTTCAGGTCTTTACTCGTGACGGTGTTGAGAAAGATCAGCGTTCGAAAGATATTGAAAACGATCAGCTTGATAAGTTCCGTAAAGATTTGAAAGATGAGTATCGCATTGTTCAGGGCGCAACTTATGAGCGTCTTACAAAAGCTTTGCTTGGTCAGTCTGTAATTTCTGCGCCAGGTTTGAAGAAGGGCGATACCCTTAGTGAAGATTACCTTAAAGGCTTAGAGCCTAGCGATTGGTTCACAATTCGTATGTCTGAAGACTCTCTAAATGAGATGTTGGAGAAGGCAGAGGCGCAATTGGAAGATCGTCGTAAAGATCAGGAAGAGCGCTTCGAAGTTAAGAAGGGTAAGCTTCAGACTGGTGATGATCTCGCACCGGGTGTACTGAAAATAGTTAAGGTTTACGTTGCGATCAAACGTCGTATTCAGCCTGGTGATAAGATGGCTGGACGACACGGGAACAAGGGTGTTATCTCGGTTATTATGCCAGTTGAAGATATGCCATATGATGAGCATGGTAACCCAGTAGATATTGTACTTAACCCGCTAGGTGTTCCGTCTCGAATGAACGTCGGTCAGGTACTGGAAACACACTTGGGTTGTGCTGCAAAAGGTCTTGGTAAGAAAATTGACCTTATGATTAAACAGCAGAAAGAAGTGCAAGAACTACGTGGCCTACTGGATCAAATCTATAACGGTGTTGCTGATAAGAAAGAAGCGTTGGATACCTTTAGTGATGAAGAGATTCTAGAGCTGGCACATAACCTTCGCGGTGGTGTTCCAATGGCGACTCCTGCTTTTGATGGTGCGAAAGAGTCTCAGATTAAAGAGCTTCTTCGTCTAGCCGGTCTTGATGATAGTGGTCAGGTTCAATTATATGATGGTCGTACTGGGGACTCTTTTGATCGTCCAGTTACCGTTGGCTATATGTATATCCTTAAGTTGAACCACTTGATTGATGACAAGATGCACGCTCGTTCTACGGGTTCATACAGCCTTGTTACTCAGCAGCCATTGGGCGGTAAAGCTCAGTTTGGTGGTCAGCGCTTCGGTGAGATGGAAGTATGGGCGCTAGAAGCTTACGGTGCTGCTTATACGCTACAGGAAATGCTTACGGTTAAATCTGATGATGTTAACGGCCGTACCAAGATGTATAAGAACATCGTTGATGGTGATCACCGTATGGAGCCTGGCATGCCAGAATCATTCAACGTACTTGTTAAAGAAATTCGCTCGCTTGGTATTGATATCGAGCTGGAATCAGAGTAGTTCGCAAGTCAATACAAACAATTACGCGGAGGCGAGCGCTTCTAGATGAAGCGTTCGCGGATAGATAACTCCAATTGGAGCAAAACCGATGAAAGATTTATTAAACCTATTAAAAAACCAAAATCAAACTCAGGAATTCGACTCAATTCGTATTGGCTTGTCGTCTCCAGAAATGATCCGATCTTGGTCATACGGTGAAGTTAAGAAGCCAGAAACGATTAACTATCGTACATTCAAGCCAGAGCGTGATGGCTTATTTTGTGCCAAAATTTTCGGTCCTATCAAGGACTATGAGTGCTTGTGTGGTAAGTACAAGCGCCTTAAGCATCGTGGTGTAATTTGTGAGAAGTGTGGTGTAGAAGTTGCGCTTGCTAACGTAAGACGTGACCGTATGGCTCATATCGAACTAGCTAGCCCAGTTGCTCACATCTGGTTTTTGAAGTCTTTGCCGTCACGTATTGGTATGCTTTTAGATATGACTTTGCGTGATATCGAGCGAGTATTGTATTTCGAATCATACATGGTTATTGATCCGGGTATGAGTACGCTTGAGCACGGTCAGCTACTTAGTGACGAACAATATTACGAGGCACTTGAAGAGTTCGGTGATGAGTTCGACGCTAAGATGGGTGCAGAAGCGATTCAAAGCTTACTGCAGAACATCAATCTAGAAGAAGAGATTGAGCGTTTAAGAGAAGAGATTCCAGCGACTAACTCAGAAACAAAAATTAAGAAGCTATCTAAGCGTCTTAAATTATTAGAGTCTTTCCACAGCTCAGGCAATAACCCTGAGTGGATGGTCTTGAAGGTGTTGCCTGTACTTCCACCAGATCTTCGTCCTTTGGTTCCCCTGGATGGCGGTCGTTTTGCGACGTCTGATCTGAACGACCTTTATCGTCGAGTGATCAATCGTAACAATCGTTTGAAGCGACTACTAGAGCTGAGCGCACCAGATATCATTGTTCGTAACGAAAAACGTATGTTGCAAGAATCTGTGGACGCATTGCTAGATAACGGCCGTCGTGGTCGTGCTATCACTGGTTCAAACAAGCGTCCTCTTAAGTCTTTGGCTGACATGATCAAAGGTAAGCAGGGTCGTTTCCGCCAGAACCTTCTTGGTAAGCGTGTTGATTACTCTGGTCGTTCGGTGATCGTTGTTGGTCCTAGCCTTCGTTTGCATCAGTGTGGTTTGCCTAAGAAAATGGCACTTGAGCTATTTAAACCATTTATCTTCTCTAAGCTTGAGCATCGTGGTTTAGCTACGACCATCAAAGCGGCGAAGAAGATGGTTGAGCGTGAAACACCTGAAGTATGGGACATTCTTGCTGAAGTAATTCGTGAGCACCCGGTAATGTTGAACCGTGCACCGACACTTCACCGTTTGGGTATTCAGGCATTTGAGCCGGTATTGATCGAAGGTAAAGCGATCCAGTTACACCCACTAGTTTGTGCGGCATATAACGCTGACTTTGATGGTGACCAAATGGCGGTACACGTTCCTCTGACGCTAGAAGCTCAGTTGGAAGCGCGTGCCTTAATGATGTCTACTAACAATATTCTTGCGCCTACGAATGGTGAGCCTATTATAGTTCCTTCCCAAGATGTTGTACTAGGTTTGTACTATATGACACGTGAGCGTATAAACGCTCAAGGTGAAGGTATGGTTTTCTCTGATATTAAAGAGGTTCAGAGAGCATACGGTGCGAAAAAAGTTCACTTGCAGGCGAAAGTAAAAGTTCGTCTTACAGAGGTTACCAAAGATGAAGACGGTAACAATGTAAGCAAGTCGTTGATTGCAGATACGACAGTTGGTCGAGCAATGTTGTTCGATATTCTTCCTGATGGCTTACCATTTGATTTAGTTAACCGCCCGATGGTTAAAAAGGCGATCTCTAAGTTGATCAATACTGCATATCGCGTATGTGGTTTGAAAGATACGGTAATCTTCGCAGACCAGCTTATGTATTTAGGCTTTTCTCAAGCGACGTTTTCTGGCTCATCTATCGGTGTTAACGACTTCGTTATACCTGATGAGAAATATACGATTATCGATGCGTCTTCTGCTGAAGTAAAAGAGATCGAGACTCAGTTTGCCTCAGGTCTTCTGACGCACGGTGAGAAATACAACAAGGTTATCGATATCTGGGCGAGAGCTAACGATAAAGTCGCTAAAGCGATGATGGATAATCTCGGTAAAGATACCGTCGTTGATCGTGAAGGTAAGACGGTTGAGCAAGACTCATTTAACTCAGTCTTTATGATGGCTGACTCAGGCGCAAGGGGCTCGGCTGCACAGATTCGTCAGCTAGCTGGTATGCGTGGTTTGATGGCTAAGCCGGATGGTTCGATCATCGAAACGCCAATCACAGCAAACTTCCGTGAAGGTTTGAACGTACTTCAGTACTTCATCTCTACTCACGGTGCTCGTAAAGGTTTGGCGGATACGGCATTGAAGACTGCAAACTCCGGTTACCTAACTCGTCGTTTGGTTGACGTTGCCCAGGATCTTGTTGTGACCAATGATGATTGTGGCACCAAAGAAGGTCTGTTAATGACGCCAATGATTGAAGGTGGTGATGTTGTTGTACCACTAGGTGATCGTGTATTGGGTCGTGTTGCAGCAAAAGATATCTTTGCACCGGGTGATTTAGAAAATGTTGTTCTGCCTGTTGGCACCTTCTTGGATGAAAAGAAGGTATCCGAACTAGAAAAGGCAGGTGTTGATGAAGTATGGGTTCGCTCAGCGATTACCTGTGATACTCGACACGGTGTTTGTGCCCAGTGCTACGGTCGTGACTTGGCTCGTGGTCATGTTGTTAATAAGGGTGAGGCTGTTGGTGTTATCGCTGCGCAGTCAATCGGTGAGCCGGGTACACAGTTAACGATGCGTACTTTCCACATCGGTGGTGCGGCGTCTAGATCATCTGCAGTAGATAATATTCAGGTTAAGCATGGTGGTAAGATCCGCCTGCATAATATGAAGTCGATTGAGCGTAAAGACGGCTGCCTAGTTGTAACCTCTCGCTCTTCTGCGCTAGCAGTAGCTGATGAGCATGGTCGCGAGCGTGAGTGGTATAAGCTTCCTTACGGTGCTGTGATCTCGGCTAAAGACGGTGACAAGATCGAAGCGGGTGGTGTGGTTGCTAAGTGGGATCCACATACGCACCCAATCATTACCGAAAATGGTGGTAAGGCTCAGTTCGTTGGAATGGAAGAGGGTATTACTGTAACGACTCAAACTGATGAGTTAACAGGTCTATCCAATATCCAGATTATCGATCCGAAAGATCGTCCATCTTCAGGTAAAGATATTCGTCCAATGGTTCAGCTTGTGGATGAAGATGGTAACCCTGTCTTGTTACCAGGTACAGATAATCCGATTCAGGTATTCTTGCCAGCTAACGCTTTGTTAAATATGCGTGATGGCGACATGGTTGAAGTAGGCGACGTCTTGGCTCGTATTCCTCAAGAGTCATCTAAGACTCGTGATATCACAGGTGGTCTACCGCGAGTAGCTGACTTGTTCGAGGCGCGTAAGCCTAAAGAGCCTTCTATCTTGGCTGAAATTTCTGGTGTTGTTAGTTTCGGTAAAGAGACTAAGGGCAAGAAGCGATTAGTGATTACGCCTAAAGATGGTGCTGAGCCGTATGAAGCATTGATTCACAAGTATCGCCAGTTGAACGTATTCGAAGGCGAAACAGTAGAAAAGGGTGAGGTTATCTCGGATGGACCTTCTAACCCGCACGATATTTTGCGCCTACTGGGTGTTGTGGAGCTATCTAAATACATCACTAACGAAGTGCAGGACGTTTACCGTTTGCAGGGTGTTGTAATTAACGATAAGCATATCGAAGTTATCGTGCGCCAGATGTTGCGTAAAGTTGAGATTACGCAGTCTGGTGATACTGACTTGATCAAGGGTGACCAGGTTGAGTATGTGAAGTTCTTGGAAGCTAATGAAGAGGCTGATTCGAACGACAAGATGCC
>NZ_LWGA01000059.1:0-761 GCF_001635235.1 Oleiphilus sp. HI0117
CCTTGATGTGATTTTACTAGTGGGCATGGCTTATGCCCCTTCTTTGATGTTGATGACATTTATTGTCCTTTAAATCAGGAAAAAGAATGGGTCTAGAAAGTTATGTCTACTGCTCGGCGTTATCCTAAACATACTTTTGTTTTTATTGTCATGTCCCTTGCCTGTGTGAGTGCTAGCATTTTTATTTCAGGTGTTACCTGGAATGCCTTGCTTATTGCCTTGCTTGGTGTCATTGCTCTTGCTTTGATGCTTTGGCAATGTGCTTCTGCTCAGGCATTGCAGCAGTTAGCGCATTTGCTTCAACTTCCGGATAGTCAGTATCGCGATTTACCTTTAGAGGGTTTAGGTAAAGATGAAAGCCTAAAAGCCTTCAAGGATTATTTACTTAGCCATGAACGCTCAGAACAAAGCAAGGAGGAGTACTTTGCTGAGTTTGTTCATATGGCCAGAGAACTCTCAATTAGTGCCTTGTCGGCATCAACCAATGCAAAAGAGCAAAAGGCTTCGATTACCTCATCAGCAGCGGCTGTGACTGAGTTGAGTCAGAGTGTGGAAGATGTAGCGGCACAAATCAAATATGTTCACGACGACATAGAACGCTCGCGTGAGCAGACAACTGAAGGTATCGCTGAGGCCCAATCTGCCACAAATGAAATAAGCCGTATGGTCGGTTTATCTAAAGAAAGTGAGGTACTGGTTACAGAGTTGTTGGAGCATACCAACAATGTCGCAGCGATGTCGAAAATCATCATTGATATATC
>NZ_LWGA01000060.1:0-1069 GCF_001635235.1 Oleiphilus sp. HI0117
AGAACTCATTCTTCTATATTAAGTAACCCAGAGTAACTTAACTTCAAATAATAAAGGAACACACAATGAACTACATCTTGATAACCGGTGCAAGCGCCGGAATTGGCGAAGTATTCGCAGAACAATTAGCCGCTCAAGGTCACAACCTGATTCTGACCGCCCGCAGAGAAGAGCGCCTTCAAGCGCTAGCCAGTAAGCTGGAAAGCCAATATAAAATCTCGACACAAATCATCGCTGCTGATTTGTCTGACTCAAACGGTGCCGAAACGCTAGCTAGCAAAATAATCAACGAAGGTTGGGCGCTAAACGGCCTAATCAACAATGCAGGCTTTGGAGACCGCGGTGCATTCACTGAACTGTCACTGGATCGTCAGTTACAAATGATTCAGCTCAACGTCACCAGCCTGGTAGATCTAACGCACCGACTCATCCCCAAGCTATCACAACAGAGTAATAGCTTTATCATTAACGTTGCCTCAACCGCTGCCTTTCAAGCGGGACCTAACATGGCTATATACTACGCGACCAAGGCTTTTGTGCTGTCCTTCTCTGAAGCACTATATGAAGAGCTTAAGGGCCAAGGTATTGCCGTCAGCACACTTTGCCCAGGTGCAACCGCATCTGAGTTTGCATCAGAAGCTAATATGACTAACACAAAACTATTCAAAGCAGGTGCCATGACAGCAGAAGCTGTTGTCAGGAAATCGCTCAAGAAAAAAGACCGCGCCATTGTTATCACTGGCTGGAAGAATATTTTTGGTGTTTGGTCTGGTAAACTATCCCCACGTTCAGTCACACGAAAACTTGCAGGATGGTTACAAGCCTAAAATGTGTTTAATCAAACAACGCGCGAATAATCCGGAACAAAAAGCTCTCAGAAAACAGCAAATTCTCGATGCTACACGAAAACGATTTTCTGATCTTGCCTACGAAGACCTTAACCTGAATGTGATTGCTGCAGATGTAGGTATTACTAAGGCCGCTTTATATCGCTACTTTAGAAATAAAGAGACTTTGTTCCTCGCGTTGTTTGTAGAAACCCTTGAAGAATTAATTCACTCGGCCCAAA
>NZ_LWGA01000061.1:0-1470 GCF_001635235.1 Oleiphilus sp. HI0117
AAGTCCAGGTGTATTGAATGTTTCTAATGCTGCAGAAGCGAATATTTTTGGACTTGAGATTGAAAATAAGTGGATGCCAACCTATAACCTGGCGATAGAAATGAATTATGCGTTTTTGAATGCAGAATATGATAATTATATCATTCCGCCAGTTGTAAACGCTGATAGCTCGATTGCTCAGCCTGAACAGGATGCTTCTGGGGATGATATGGTTGCATCTCCAGCTCATAAAGTTAGTTTGGCTGGCCAGTACTTTCATGACTTGCCAAGTGGTACGTTAAGTTACCGCTTGGAGTATGCGTGGCAGGATGAGCAGTACTTTACTGCGCCGAACCATGAAACCTCTTATCAGGGGGCTTATGCTTTAGTGAATGCGAGGTTCGGTTATGAGAGTGCAGATGAAATGTGGGAAGCAGAAGTTTACGTTGAAAACCTAACGAATAAAGCGTATTCAACTTCCACTCGAGAGTTTCCTGGTAGCCCTTTAAGCCTGGATAGTGTCGGTGTAACCAAAGACATCAACCCACCAAGAACCTTTGGTTTGCGTTTAGTTCGCAACTTCTAAACGTAATGAAATCAAAAAAAGCCTCATATGAGGCTTTTTGTATGTATGGGAATAATCCGAAGTAGACAAGGCGGGGCCGCCTACAAAAATCTCACACAAACTCATGCTTCCGACGATACTTATGCGCCGGATACGAACCCAATATCCGTACCTCCTTCGCGAAAAAGTTCAATTCTTCCAAAGCATTCTGAAGCGCTTGCTGACGATAATGTCCATCGACATCAATATGAAAATGACTCGCTTCCATGGTTCCACCATCCATATAGCTCTCAAGCTTGATCATATTGACACCGTTGGTGGCAAAACCACCGAGAGCCTTATACAAAGCCGCCGGTATATTTCTGACCGAAAACAACAAGCTCGAAATATAATGCTGCTTCGGATCATAGTCGGCATCAATAGCTTGCTTAGCCAAAACAATAAAGCGCGTCGTGTTGCCGCCCACATCCTGAAAGCTCTCTGCGATCACATCTAGCCCATACAGCTCTGCCGCCAAAGTAGAAGCTATCGCGCCATGGCTACCGTAAACCGATTGCGCATCTTTCTTAGACGCCAAGTCCTTAGCAGACAAAGCCGTATCCATCGCCACTAAAGGGGTGATCTTTAAAGCTTCCAAACGATGAAAGCACTGCGCCAAAGCTTGAGGATGAGAAGACACTGTCTTAATCGCCTCAAGTTGAGTTCCGGGTAGGGCAAGCAAGCAATGATTCACCGGCTCAAAGTGCTCGGCAATAATGCTCAAATGCGTATTGGGTAATAAACGATAAATCTCCTCAACACGCCCGGCGGTCGAATTCTCAAGCGGGATCATCGCATAGTCAGCCTGGCCTTGTTCCACCAGCTGAATAGCGCTTTGAAAGTTCTCGCAAGCGAGGGCACGATGATCAGGAAAGACCTTCTTACAG
>NZ_LWGA01000062.1:0-758 GCF_001635235.1 Oleiphilus sp. HI0117
ATATGGAATTTCTGTAACGACAATGCGCTCTTTTCCATTCTTATCGGTCTCGACCTCATAGCGCGCTCTTAAATAAATTTTCCCGCGGCCAGTCTGGTAAGCCTGGACTATCCCTGCACGACCATTAATAATCGCAGCGGTTGGAAAATCTGGACCTGGAATAATTTCCATAAGCTCTTCACAGGTAATATCACTATTATCCATCAGAGCAAGGCAAGCGCCGACAACTTCAGTTAGGTTGTGTGGCGGAATATTTGTTGCCATACCAACAGCGATACCTGAAGAGCCATTCACCAACAGGTTAGGAACTCTAGTCGGCATAACTTCGGGTATCTGCTCGGTACCGTCATAGTTAGGAACAAAATCGACTGTTTCTTTGTCCAAGTCAGCAAGCAACGAATGAGCAAGCTTCTGCATACGAATTTCGGTATATCGCATCGCAGCTGGGTTATCACCATCTATGGAACCAAAGTTACCCTGTCCATCTACAAGCATGTAACGCAAAGAGAAAGGCTGAGCCATTCGTACAATCGTATCGTATACGGCGGAGTCACCATGAGGGTGATATTTACCGATTACGTCACCGACGACACGTGCTGACTTCTTGTACGCCTTGTTCCAGTCATTCCCCAGTTCGCTCATCGCAAACAAGACTCGACGATGCACAGGCTTGAGACCGTCACGCGCATCAGGCAAGGCACGACCAACGATAACACTCATCGCATAATCGAGATACGACTGCTTCAATTCGTCTTCAA
>NZ_LWGA01000063.1:0-1541 GCF_001635235.1 Oleiphilus sp. HI0117
TTTAAGTTTAAGCTGATCGACCCTAAATTCCGCTTTGATGAAATCACCATCTATCAACGCCTTATCTTCAACCTTAGCTGGTCACCTGAAAAGTTTACTGAAAACGATCAAATTGTAGAGCACCTGGTTGAAAATGGTGATTTGGAAATGTTTTAATCAAACAACAGAGGCCAAAATTGGATTACGAGTTTTTGTTTGATGAGAGTTCCCAGCCGCAAGCCCTATTTTCTAGCGGCCATGAAGCTATCGCTACTTACTTCAATATGGAGCTAAAGACTATCGTCGCAATTGACGAGGTTTAACAATAATAGACAAAGTGGAAAAAGGACAAATCACTCAATACCACTTTCAAGGCTCTGAATTTCAACTCAGGTTAGACAAAGTGGGAGCAGAAGTTCTTGCGAACGCTCTCGGTTATGAGGTCTACGAAGAGCTTCCTGAAAATACAGAATTATATGACCAGGAGCTCCAGGCAGAATGTGGTTTACTTGACTTCCAACAAGCCTTGCTAGAATGGCAGCGTTTTATTAAAAACAAAAGCCTGCCCTAGAACGATAGTTTCTTCTATCAGTTCATCACACCAAGCTTACGTTTTACATAGGTACCAGGGGCATCACATAAGACTTCAAGCTTTCCTGCTTCGGGCAAACGAGCTTCGATCTCTTCGCCTTTATAGGGCTGGAGCCAGTCGTTCCAATGTGTCCACCAACTGCCTTTATGGTGCTCACTCGCCGCGAGCCACTCATCCGCATCGTCAACAATATTCTCATTCGTCCAGTAAGAATACTTCTTCTTCGCTGGAGGGTTAACAATACCCGCTATATGACCGGACTCACCCAGCACAAAGGTTGCGTTGTCTTTGCAGATTTTGGCACCTTCATAGGTAACACGCCACTTGGCAATATGATCTTGATGGGTACTGATAAAATACAAAGGTACTTCTATTTTGGACAAGTCTATTTTGGTGCCATTGACCGCATAAGCACCTGGTTTAACCAAACGATTTTCCATATAGAATTTTCGCAGCATCTCGTTATGACAAGCACCGGTGATATTAGTACTATCGGAGTTCCAGTATAAAAGATCAAAAGGCGTCGGAGACTCACCCTTTAGATAGTTCTGGATATAGTAATTCCAATACAGAGAGTTCTCACGCAGTTTGCTGAATGAAACCGCCATCACTCTGCCATCGAAGTAGCCTTTTTGATTATTCTGATGTTCTATCGCTTTAATCGTATGGTCATCGATAAATACACCAATATCTCCCGGATCAGAGAAATCTGTCAAGGTCGTAAAAAGCGTTGCTGACTTAACACGAGGCTTTAGCTTACGCGCAGCCATATAGGCTAGCGTAGTCATTAATAAGGTGCCGCCAATACAATAGGCCGCCGCATTGATTTCACGGATCCCCGTTTGTTTTTCAACCACTTCTAGAGCATGTAATGCACCGTCGGTGACATAGCGGTCGAAACCGATATTCCGCTCTTTTTCAGTCGGGTTCAACCAAGACACCATAAAGACGGTCTGCCCCTGCTCTACCG
>NZ_LWGA01000064.1:0-640 GCF_001635235.1 Oleiphilus sp. HI0117
ACTACGTTCGCTTTTTCAATCGCTTCAATAGGAAATAAAAATTCTTCTTCACCAACCTGAAGAACAATATCATTTCCTTCCAATCCTTTTAGTAAACCACTGTACTTGCGACGACCTTCATAGGCCATGCGTAATTTCAAGGCAACTTGGTGCCCCTGAAACCGTTCATAGTGATTTAGCTTATATAATGGACGATCCATGCCTGGCGAAGAAACCTCCAAGGTATACTCTCCGTTTATCGGATCTTCTACATCCATTACACCACTCAACTGACGGCTCACCAGCTCACAATCTTTGAGCTCTATGCCGCTTTCCCTGGCCTGTTCCTCAGTGATATTTTCATCTACTTCACCAGGGACTTCAGTTTCTTGTTTTTCTTCGGTTTGTGCGCTTTCAATAAACACACGCAACACAGAGTGCTTACCCTGGGACATATATTCAATACCCCAACACTCGTAACCCAGCCCTTCAATGACCGGTTCAATCAATTCTTCTAACAGCTTCTTTTTTGCAGACAATGGCAGTACCGTTTTTCATATTTCAGAAACAAAAAATGGGCATAAAGCCCATCACACGAAAAAGCCACCACAACCTTAAACAACCGAGCCTCTGAGTAACACTCAAGAGACCACCAAAGGCG
>NZ_LWGA01000065.1:0-1112 GCF_001635235.1 Oleiphilus sp. HI0117
CAAACTATATATAGGCGTCATGTCTGGCACCAGCATGGACGGAATCGATACCGTCCTTGCCTCAATATCTGAAAACAAAACCACCAGTATTGAATCATTTAGCGCACCATTTTCAAGCTCGCTTAAGTCGAAACTTCAGTCATTGTCACTACCAGGCGACAATGAGATAGACCGCCTTGGCGAAGCCAGTGTCGAGCTAGGTGAAGCTATTGCGGAAACCGTGAACGATTTACTCAAGAAAGCCAACAAGAATAGTAGCGATGTTTGCGCCATCGGTTGTCACGGACAAACAATCAGACACCGCCCTGAGTCAAGCAAACCCTTTTCACTCCAGATAGGCGACCCAAGTACAATCGCCCACATCACTAATATCACGACGATTACCGATTTCAGAATGGCAGATATGGCCGCGAAGGGGCAAGGCGCACCATTAGTCCCCGCATTTCACCAAGCAGTATTTGGCGACTCAAACGAAACGAGAATCGTTGCCAATATTGGCGGTATCGCGAACATTTCAGTGCTCTCAAAAACAAAGAACAAGCTATCCGGCTACGACACAGGCCCCGGAAATATGCTTATGGACCTATGGATTCAAAGCTGCTTAAAGAAAGCGTACGATCATAATGGCGACTGGGCGAGCACAGGGTCTGTTATCGAAGATTTATTACAGGATTTTCTCGACGAGCCCTATTTCAAACAAACAGCACCCAAAAGCACCGGTAAAGAACTGTTTAACTCAGCATGGATAGCCAATAAGATTGCAAACAGCACATTCCAAAGCGAAGATATTCAGCGCACGCTACTCGAGCTAACGGCCAGCACAATTAGTAACAGCATCATCACCAGCACTAATGGTGATGGCTGCGACATCTTCGTCTGCGGCGGCGGCATCAATAATCAACTACTAATGACTCGCCTCCAAAACCTGCTTCCAAGCTATCGCTTAAGTTCAACCCTCGACCTGGGAATAGACCCGCAATTGGTTGAGGCCAGCGCTTTCGCCTGGTTAGCAAGACAAACACTGAACAACCTGCCAGGCAATGCCTGCTCCGTTACGGGAGCAAGCAAGAGCAAAATATTAGGTGGAATTTACCCCGCTTGAAGCGATTCCT
>NZ_LWGA01000066.1:0-625 GCF_001635235.1 Oleiphilus sp. HI0117
ATATCTAAATAATAGCGGCCGTTAACTTATTGAATGAGTACCGATAATGTCTTCTTCCTATACCTATGATGTTCTAATAATTGGCAGCGGCGCCGCTGGACTAAGTGCTGCTCTCGGTTTGAATAAAGACTTATCTGTTGCAGTGATATCAAAGGCAGGTCTATCTAGCGGCTCGACACCTTGGGCGCAAGGCGGAATTGCAGCGGTGCTCAGCGAGAAAGATGATATCGAGTCTCATATCAGAGACACACTTAATGCAGGTGCTGGTTTATGTCACGAAGACGCAGTCAGGCAGACTGTAGAAAACGGCAGACAGAGTGTCTCCTGGTTAGTTGATCAGGGTGTTGACTTTACCAAGATGGACAACGCTGAAGAAGACACTTATCACCTAACCAAAGAAGGTGGTCACAGTCACCGCCGCGTGATTCACGCGGACGATGCGACTGGCTTGGCAATCTCTACAGCACTTTGTTCGCAGGCAGAGTTAGCAGAAAATATCGATATTTTTGAAAACAGGGTTGCGGTCGACCTTATCACACACAAAAAGCTTTTCTTACCTGGCAATCGCTGCGTCGGGGCTTATGTACTTAACCAGTCCAGCGATCATGTCGAGCTATTCAAAGCA
>NZ_LWGA01000067.1:0-870 GCF_001635235.1 Oleiphilus sp. HI0117
TCATGCTCGCTGCCGTAGAAGAAGGGTTGGGGTCCTGTCCTCAAGCCGCTATTGCCACTTGGGCAAGTCCGATCAAAAAGCATTTCGATATAGAAGAAGACTATAAACTGCTATGCGGTCTTTCGATCGGTTACCCTGCCGAGCATAAAGTGAACACTTATCAACCGGCAAAACGTAGCGTCGAAAATGTAATGTTTGCACCTACATCTAAGTAAGCTTGACGCTTCGACAAGCTTAAAAAAGGGTTTCATTCAGTCAGCGGGGTTAGCCAGGTCATCCCACAATTCTGTGATCAAGTATCCTCTATGAGAGTAGTGAACGTGAGTGCCAGTGAGAACCCCTCGGTCGTAGGATGAATAGTAATAACTACCTGACTGCCCGGTGCCGAGTTCGCTACCGACTATGCTTCCGGCTTGATTTAGACTAGCACCCTCAGGGTGTTCAGTATCTCTGACCTCAAAAAGATAGTAGGCGTCTTTTTGCCACTGCCAGTCCTCTAATATGCTCGCTGAAAAACCTAGACGCCATGAGTGTTCATCGTTGCCGGGTAAGATACTTAAGGCCGTATGAGTGTATTCGGCAGGAGAATATGATGTGTCGCCTTCAAGCAGTACTTCATTCACTAATAGCGGGTTGCTCATATCGCTCACGTCAAACAGTGCGAGTTTGATATTATTTGTTGCGACGCCACCTTCCGAGCCGCGGCCTAGGCCAAAGACAAGTGTATCGCCGAAGGGGTGAAGGTAGTTTGAAAAGCCGGGCAGTTCTAATTCACCTGCGACGCGAGGAGAGTCGTGATTAGATAGGTCAAGTACATAAAATGGGTCGATTTGTCTAAAGGTCACGATATAAGCTTTGTCACCGTCAAAT
>NZ_LWGA01000068.1:0-793 GCF_001635235.1 Oleiphilus sp. HI0117
ATGCGCAAACAGATTTCTTAATAAATGGTCAATTGATGGACCATAGGGTCCTTCCCATTCATTGTCTCTAATTGAGACACCATTAGATGAAAAGCAGACTTCATTGTCGACAGGAACGACGAGAACTTCGCCATCTTTAACTAAACAGCAGTCGGTTATAGGCTTTAGGTCGAGCATTGAATGACGGCCTAAGACGCGTGTTAGTACGCCCGAGAAGTGGGCATCGACATGCTGAGCATAAAGAAAGCCGGCTCTGATCGTAGATGGAATTTCATCCAGGAACTCTTTCACCGCTGCAGGACCACCGAGTGAGGCTGCTAGAACCCAAACGTCTTTAGATGGCGGATGAGACAGTCTGGGTGCCTTTTCGATGTCTGAAGGCTGGCTGAAAACGGGCTTAGACTGAGCTTTATCTATTGCGACGTGATTGGTGGCCTGGGAGTCTAGAGCGAGTATAGAGTCTTCTGATTCTAGAATATCAATGCAACCAAGATGCTCTTCTAGTTTACTGACTAGTCGTCGTTCCCACGAAATATATTGCTCATCGTGTTTTCCTGGGGCTTTATCCAAACCAAAGAGCACAGGAATATTGTCTGCTTGGTCAATGATGTCATCTAACGCTACCGACTCAAAAGTATCTTCTTGCAAAGCTAAAATCCAGCATTGGATCTGATCGAGTTTTTCACTTTGTTGCTGTGCAAGCATATCGGGCTCACAACTGATAACAGGGTTTAAGCCAAAAGCGTTGAGTGCTTTGCTCAGAACGTGCCTTTGTAAGGCACAATCCGATATG
>NZ_LWGA01000069.1:0-4141 GCF_001635235.1 Oleiphilus sp. HI0117
GTAAGTACAGATAGAGTCCCTGATATGGCAGACAAACTATATATAGGCGTCATGTCTGGCACCAGCATGGACGGAATCGATACCGTCCTTGCCTCAATATCTGAAAACAAAACCACCAGTATTGAATCATTTAGCGCACCATTTTCAAGCTCGCTTAAGTCGAAACTTCAGTCATTGTCACTACCAGGCGACAATGAGATAGACCGCCTTGGCGAAGCCAGTGTCGAGCTAGGTGAAGCTATTGCGGAAACCGTGAACGATTTACTCAAGAAAGCCAACAAGAATAGTAGCGATGTTTGCGCCATCGGTTGTCACGGACAAACAATCAGACACCGCCCTGAGTCAAGCAAACCCTTTTCACTCCAGATAGGCGACCCAAGTACAATCGCCCACATCACTAATATCACGACGATTACCGATTTCAGAATGGCAGATATGGCCGCGAAGGGGCAAGGCGCACCATTAGTCCCCGCATTTCACCAAGCAGTATTTGGCGACTCAAACGAAACGAGAATCGTTGCCAATATTGGCGGTATCGCGAACATTTCAGTGCTCTCAAAAACAAAGAACAAGCTATCCGGCTACGACACAGGCCCCGGAAATATGCTTATGGACCTATGGATTCAAAGCTGCTTAAAGAAAGCGTACGATCATAATGGCGACTGGGCGAGCACAGGGTCTGTTATCGAAGATTTATTACAGGATTTTCTCGACGAGCCCTATTTCAAACAAACAGCACCCAAAAGCACCGGTAAAGAACTGTTTAACTCAGCATGGATAGCCAATAAGATTGCAAACAGCACATTCCAAAGCGAAGATATTCAGCGCACGCTACTCGAGCTAACGGCCAGCACAATTAGTAACAGCATCATCACCAGCACTAATGGTGATGGCTGCGACATCTTCGTCTGCGGCGGCGGCATCAATAATCAACTACTAATGACTCGCCTCCAAAACCTGCTTCCAAGCTATCGCTTAAGTTCAACCCTCGACCTGGGAATAGACCCGCAATTGGTTGAGGCCAGCGCTTTCGCCTGGTTAGCAAGACAAACACTGAACAACCTGCCAGGCAATGCCTGCTCCGTTACGGGAGCAAGCAAGAGCAAAATATTAGGTGGAATTTACCCCGCTTGAAGCGATTCCTTCGAAGCCTCTTCCGTATTTTGTTCTGGCTGCCACTTCTTTATTAACCCCATAACCTTGTAGCCTTTTACCCCCATCATTGCGCTAGCAGTCATCACACCTGCCATCAATGCGCCACCAACACCCGCAGTCACTACATCAGCACCGGTAAGGTAGAAGTTTTTAATCGGCGTTACCGGATGCAACCACGCCTGTTCAAAGCGCTCTACGCTATGGTCAATACCATAAATCTCGCCTTCTTCATTCCATTGAAACCATTGAGTCGAAAGCGGCGTCGAAAGCTCAACATAATCAAGAGCATCTTTTAATTGTGGCATTTGCTCGTAAAGCATATTCATCAATTTTTCAGTAAGCTTCACCTTAAGCGCTTCGTACTCTTCCCCGCGCTTATTCCAGGTCGACCCTTCCCATTCCGCAAACCACTCTGGCTTACAGGGTGCTACAATCTCTGCCGTAGACTTTCCAGGATAGCGTTCATTCCAGCTTGGATCTTTTGCTGAAGGAAAAGAAATATAGGTAAGCGGCAGTTCTGCTTCCAAGCTCTCATTGAACTTACTTACATTGTCATCATGATCACTCGTCGGGTATATCCAGAAGTTTTTCTTAGGTATCCCTAATTCTTTTGCCGTACCTTTAAAGCCCGCGTAAATACATATATGCGACGAGGAAATCTCCACTCTTTCTAACAACTTATTCAGTTTATGCTTTTTGATAGCCGACTCTGGCAGCAATTTATTCACCGTGGGATATAAACCAGCGCAACTTACCACTGCATCAGCCGTAATTTCCTGACCTTTCTTCAGCCTTACGCCATAAGCTTTATTGTTTTTGATGAGAATTTCATCCACACCAGCATAGGTAAAGACATTTCCTCCTGAACGCTGAATCACTGGAATAATTGTCTCTGCAATTTTTGCTGCCCCCCCAACCGGGTAACTACCGCCATTCAAGTAATGCTTCGCAACCATCGCATGCATCATGAATGATGCTTTCTTAGGAGGTAAACCATAATCCCCCCACTGAGCGGTTAAGACGCCGATAAGTTCTTCGTTATCAGTAAGCTCTTTCAGCACCTCGTAAGTTGTTTTATAGAAATAATCCGGAAGAAATTTATGGCGAAAGCGGTTATAGAGCAAACCTGCCATTCTGGGCATTGCCTGTCCGGCAAAGAATTTTGGCACAAGAGAGCTTACCTTATATAGAAGCTCCACATACTTATCGATAGCTTCAGTCTCTGATGGAAAATTCTTCTTCATCTCGTCTTTGAAAGCATCTTTTCCCGCTAGGTAGTTATACTCTTTACCGCCTATAATCACTTGATCGAAAAGCGGGTCCATCTCTTCCCATTTGAGCTGACCATCTGTGATCACATCAAACAAACGGCGTAGCACCGTCCAAGGCTTATGAACCTCACCAATATAATGAACACCAACATCCCACTCATAACCATTGCGCTCATAGGCGTGCGTGTAGCCACCTGCGGTATAGTGCTGTTCTAGCACACAAACCTTCTTTCCCAACTTTGAGAGTAAGGCCGCATTTGCCAGGCCACCTATTCCGGAACCAACAACAATCACATCATAATGATCATCTGCTTTGTTTTTTCTATATCGAGTTCCAGTTCGCACCATTATTTCTCTCCACTGCATCAATCAGTCAAAAACACAAAAAACCAAGCTCACGACAAGCTCATTATTTTTACATATTACCCCGCAAACAAATTATTATGCAACTTCTTGCATATTGAAAAATAATATATACTAGCCAATGTCTATTCAATTTAGAGCTGAGCCATGTCCTTAAAACACGCAATTCTCGTATTATTAGAAACCGAACCAGGCAGCGGTTATGACCTATTAAAACAATTTAAAGAAGGACTAGGGTATTTTTGGAATGCAAGCCACCAGCAAATTTATCAGCAACTAAAAGTTCTTTTAGAGCAGGATTTTATCTCCTGCAACAATATAAAACAGACTGATAAACCCGATAAAAAGGTTTACGACATCACAGCAAAAGGCGTTGAAGAGCTCAAGCAATGGCTATCGGCGCAGGTAAAACCGAATAAAACCAATGATGCCCTCTTGGTAAAGGTTTTTGGCGGCCACCTTATCGATCAAAACAACTTGTTAGAGGAAATTGAAGCGCATCAAGCGCTACACCAAAAGACATTACAAAGCCTTCTATCGATAGAGCAGAGCTACTTAAGCCTGCCCCCAGAGAAGCAAGCCAACTATAAACTTCCCTACCTTACACTAAGGCGCGGAATCATTGGCGAACAAGCCTGGTTAAGCTGGGCAGAGGAAGCCTTAGAGTCGATCAAAAAATAATCAAAGCTTTTTTTCTCAAATCTGCGTATAATTGCCGCCCTTTTATTCTGTCCTCGCGTCAGAACCATTTTATCGATAGGCATTCCTAACTATGACAGACTCCACGCCTCAATTTGAGCAACTTGGTCTCCCCGAAAATATCTTAAAAGCCGTAAAGGAACTTGGATACGAAACCCCTTCTCCAATCCAAGCTCAAGCAATACCCACACTTCTTAGCGGCAAAGACATTTTGGGTCAAGCTCAAACCGGCACCGGAAAGACTGCAGCATTTGCCCTCCCTTTACTTGCAAATATCGACGCAAACAAGTCTGAAACGCAAGTATTGGTGTTAGCCCCTACACGCGAGCTAGCGATTCAGGTTGCTGAAGCATGTCAAAGTTATGCGAAACACATGAAGAACTTCCATGTTCTTCCTATTTACGGCGGCCAAAGCTATAGCAACCAGTTACGCCAGCTCAAGCGCGGCGCACAAGTGGTGGTTGGCACTCCGGGACGCGTCATGGATCACATGCGACGCGGGACGCTGAAACTCAACACCCTAAAAACCTTAGTACTTGATGAAGCAGATGAAATGCTACGCATGGGCTTTATTGATGATGTTGAATGGGTATTGGAACACACACCCGAGGATCGGCAAATCGCCCTATTCTCTGCGACCATGCCTCGCGAGA
>NZ_LWGA01000070.1:0-1024 GCF_001635235.1 Oleiphilus sp. HI0117
GGTACTCAAACAAGCGGGTGAGGACCTGGCGACCAAGCTAAAAACCTATGTCGGCGTGCGTGATATCCAAGACGACCTACCCTTTGGTAAAAACCAATTTATCTACTCACTTACGCCTCTGGGAGAAGCGCTTGGCTTCACCGTCTCGGATGTTGGCAGACAATTACGAGCGGCCTTCGACGGCCAGCTTTTACAAGTATTCTATGACGAGAATGAAGAGATCGAGGTTCGGATTATTCTTCCCGATGAAGAGCGCAACTACTCTCGTATTCTCGACAACTTCCCTCTCGTTACACCCTCTGGTGATATTGCTCAGCTAAGCAATGTCGTCACCTTGACCCATAGAAAAGGCTTAGAACTGGTTAGGCATACTGAAGGTAAGCTTGGTCTGCACGTCACCGCCAGCGTTAACCCCGACTTAAATAAATTCGGGGTTTCTTATATCGCGAGCGTCTGGTGTTAAAAGTTCTACGTGAACGGAAGCATATTGTTCACCCGTGGAGTAGTTCTGGCCACCATCGAAGCTGGCCTGGTTAATCCTAAGAACACTATGAACGACCAGGCTATCAGCATCGCCCATGCGTTGTTCCTTGGCGAATTTTGCATCGGCTTGTTGCAAGGCTTGCTCCATGTTAAGGCCGAACTCGCGTACTTTTTCAGGCGGTGTTCCTGAAGCAAACTTAACGTTGCCAAGTAATATATGGCTTTCAGGTTGGGGGAAGAAGTCTGACTTGACCCGGCCCGAGGCAATCAGAGTGATACTGACAGCCAGGATCGCGACGGATAGACAAAGAATAACGCCTCGATTCTCGATCGATTTTTCGGATAAAGGGCGGAAGAAATTATCCCGAAAGCGATTAAAACCTTGATCGATTTTTTCCCGATATGAACCCGCTGCATTGGCTTTAAAGGAGCGCTTAAAGGAATGATTTAAATGACCTGGTAAGACGAGAAAGCACTCAATTACAGAGGCGATAATGACACAGATAATTACTAGTGGAATGTCGAACAGAATGTTGCCGAT
>NZ_LWGA01000071.1:0-1042 GCF_001635235.1 Oleiphilus sp. HI0117
CTTTTGGCGATGACACCGTTTACCTTGAAAAATTTCTCGACACACCCCGGCATGTCGAAATCCAGGTACTTGCAGATAACCATGGCAATGTCATTCACTTAGGTGACCGTGACTGTTCACTGCAACGAAGACACCAAAAAGTTATCGAAGAAGCCCCTGCACCAAATATTAACGAGGAAGCCCGACAAGCCACGTTTGCCGCCTGCGTAAAAGCCTGCAAAGATATCGGCTATCGCGGAGCAGGAACATTTGAGTTCTTATACCAGGATGACAGTTTCTATTTTATCGAAATGAATACCCGAGTACAGGTAGAGCACCCTGTAACAGAAATGATAACAGGCATTAATATCGTTAAAGAGCAAATTAGAATTGCTAGCGGCCTACCACTTTCAGTCTCTCAAGCTGAAGTAAATCTTGAAGGCCATGCGATAGAGTGCCGCATTAACGCTGAAAATGCTCAAACCTTTGCACCGAGCCCCGGCTTAGTTAAACAGTTTCACGCGCCCGGTGGCATGGGAGTCCGTGTCGATTCGCATTTATATAGCGGCTATCGTGTACCTCCATTTTACGACTCTTTAGTTGCCAAAATCATTTGTCATAGCGAAAACCGTAATGCGGCGATGAACCGTATGACAAACGCACTTGACGAGCTAGTCGTAGACGGAATTGACACAAATATTGACCTTCACCGCAAGCTACTTTCCGATAGCGGATTTCGAGAGCTCGAATTTAATATCCATCATCTGGAAAAGAATATCCTTTAGTTTCATCTAATGTATTTCATTCCCGACTATCAGGAAGTCACTGACTTATGAACTGGATCCAAGTTAAAGCCAATATATCTCCCGCCATCGCAGAAGCTCTCGAAGAAGGCTTGCTCGCGGCGGGAGCCAGCGCAGTGACTCTCGAAGATGCTCAAGACCAGCCAGTGCTAGAGCCCGAACGGGGCACAACGCCGCTTTGGGAAGAAACGATCGTCACCGGGCTGTTTTCTGCCGATGAGGACCAAAAAGCTATTAGAGCCATCACTGAAAGTGTCTTC
>NZ_LWGA01000072.1:0-1507 GCF_001635235.1 Oleiphilus sp. HI0117
AAGCTTATTGATTTCAGACCTAGAAGACATGGCCAATAACTGGAAAGAAGGCGGAGCATCAGTTGCTGAGCTAACCGCTAAAAGCGAAGCAGGTGCCTTGGCAACCATGCTGACAGGCATGGGTAGCCTTGCGTATGGCGAGCTAGCTGGCGAGCGGACTAAGCTTGGCTTGATGCTACACGATCCTGAAGAAGAACATGACTGCTTCTCGGATAACACTCATAACTCCCACTACTATGACGCCTTGGGCATCAAGAATGTCTATATGGGTCAGTATGAGAGCATCAACAACAACTCAGTAGATGGTGCAAGCCTTTCTGACTTAGTGAAGCAAGCAGACCCAGCACTGGATGCTGAAATGCTGGGTAAGCTTAATGCTACTCAAGCGACGGCTCAAGCAATGGTTGACGCGGCGGCTAAAGGCCAAGCTTTTGATGTATTGATCGGTGAAGGTAATACTGCGGGCAACCAAATCGTTCAGAACTTTGTTGATGCACTCGTTGCTCAAGCCAAAACAACTGAAAAGGTCATTCAGGTCTTAGGCCTCAGCAATATTGATTTTGAAGGTTCTGACAGCCTGGACAACCCTTCTGCTGTAGCAGAGTAATTAACAACTAGGTGACGCACCTGTTTATTTACGCCCGCCTAACAAGCGGGCGTTTTGGTAGCTATGAATAAAACCATCTTCGCACTTCCTCTTTTAGCGGTCAGCTTTTTACTCTACATAAATGCTGACTCGACCCTCGCTTCAAATAGCAAACTCCATAGTGCCAGAGAACTCTACCCATCAGGTCAACATAGTGCTGGCCAAAGCAAACAACGAAACAGTTTTGATCATCCCTCCCCCCTTCTGGATATGGAGACAAAGCTCGACTTTAAAATCGGCCGGGCCATCTTTGAAAAAATTTGGGTATTTGCCCCCTCAAGTACGACCGCAAGTGATGGCTTAGGCCCACTCTACAATGCAAGATCCTGCTCCCGTTGCCACGAGAAGAATGGTCGAGGCATATTAAAAGAAGAAGGTAAAACCTCCCCTGCACTATTTCTTCGGCTTAGCACTCCAGCCAAAACTGCCGAGCAAAAACGAGCACTGGAAAGTGGCCTCATAGGGCTAATACCAGAGCCTACTTATGGCACTCAGCTACAGACCTTTGCCTACCCGGGTGGACAAGCTGAGGCACAGCTACGAGTCAGCTATACAGAACAAAAAATTCAGCTAAGCGAAGGCGAAATGGTTAGCCTAAGAAAGCCGGATTACCAAATCATAGCGCCTCAGTATGGCCCAATGGATGAAGATTTGATGATTTCGCCACGTATTTCCTCGCCCATGATCGGATTGGGTCTTATCGAAGCGATAAATGAACAGGACATTCTTTCTAAAACCGACCCAGACGACAGTAACCAAGATGGTATTTCAGGCAAACCCAATTGGGTTTGGGATCAGCAAAAACAAGCACCGGCACTTGGCCGTTTTGGCTGGAAAGCAGGCACCCCCAACCTTCGTCAA
>NZ_LWGA01000073.1:0-891 GCF_001635235.1 Oleiphilus sp. HI0117
TAGGCCTAACACGGATATTTGATGTAATGAATATGAGTAACTTAATACGATTATTATCGCTAATGATGGTGGTTTTCAGCTTATCATTTACTGTTCAGGCAGGAGAGCTAGAGCAGGCATATCAGAAGGAATATGCTTATCTGGTCGCTGAGAAAAAGGCTTTAGAGCAACGCTTGGTTAAGTTGTCCGAATCTCAGGAAATTACCTTGAAGAAACTTCAGGGTGATATTGATGGCCTGCAAAAAAGCTATTTAAAGAAAAAGAATCAGGTCGATCGTCTCAATCAGGATATTGTCGAAGCCTCGCGTGATGTCGACTTCAATGAGAATGACCAATTACNGCTTGAAACAACTCTTATACAGGCTCGCTCAAGTTTGAGTAAGCTGGGTGTAAATGTTGATGAAGCCTTAGATATGGATAAGCAATTAGGGCAGGCGTTTAAAGAAGCTGCGAAGACATTGCATTCTGATAGTGGTGTAAATAAGGCTCAGGCAACTTATTTTGATGTTTCCGGTAAAGAAGTTAACGGAGAAGTCTTGAATGTTGGTCGTATCGCTCGCTTTGGCTTGGATGCTGAAAATGGTGGCGTACTAGCGCCAAGCGGCAATGCTAAGTTTAAAGTTTGGGATACTGAGTCGTCCCAATCTATTCAAGGTGTCTTGGGTGGCGAATCAAATATCCCCGTATTCCTATTCGACAATGTTGATCTGGCGATAGAGAAACAGGCAGAAAAAGGTTTCTCTGATGATATTAAAGCAGGTGGCTTGATAGGTAAGATCATTCTTGCAATTGGCTTGTTAGGTTTAGCTTTAGTTGCTCTAAGAATTATCTTCTTGATTATGCTTGGTTCTGATATCCAAAAGAATACCGTTAGAGTCAATCAACTCGTTG
>NZ_LWGA01000074.1:0-1176 GCF_001635235.1 Oleiphilus sp. HI0117
TGGCTTTGTTTGCGCTTAAAAAAGCGGGCGTAGAGCAGAAAGATGTTGTCATTGTTAGGGATGGGCAAGAGGCGATTGATTACCTGTGTGGAAAGGGGCAGTACGCTGGCCAGCAGTTCGACCCTGAGATAAGGGTGGTTTTCCTCGATTTGAATTTGCCAAAAGTTCATGGTCTGGATGTGTTGAAAGAGCTTCGTCACAACCTGGACACTCAATGCCTACCTGTTGTCATCCTAACCTCCTCCGATGAAGAGAGAGATGTTCAGGAAGGTTATCGGGCCGGCGCAAACAGCTATATTCAAAAGTCTTTTGATATAAATGAATTTAAAGACAATATCTCAGCACTTCGGAATTATTGGTTAGACATTAACCTTTCTCCGGTATCAAGGTAGCTATATGCATTTAGTGGAAGGTAAGATTATACGAATATTAATCGTCGATGACTCCGAAGACGATGTCAGGTTCAACCTTGAGTGATCAGTCATTTTTTGATGATATCAAGATCTGGCAAAAAGAATATGACCTGCTGCCTCAGAGAATTTGTTTTGAAATTACAGAAACCTCTGCAATCGATAACCTGGTTGATGCGGTAGAGTTTATTAATGAAATTAGAGGGCTAGGCTTTAAGTTTGCGCTAGATGATTTTGGTGTTGGTTTGAGCTCTTTTTCTTATCTTAAAACGATTCCTGTCGACTTCCTGAAGATTGATGGGAGCTTTGTTAAGAATATGTTGAGCGACAGTATTGATAGAGGGATTGTGGAGTCGTGCAATATGATAGCGCACGCAGCGGGTCTAGAGACGATCGCAGAGTTTGTTGAGGATGATGCGACTTGCGAAGCGCTAAGAGAAATTGGAATAGACTTTGCTCAAGGATTTGGCATCGTGATGCCTGGCCCCTTACCTGATCAAGAGTCAAGCTAATAAGCGTGAACCCTCCGTCGCTTCCATTCTATGCTTGACCAAATCTTAAAAAAACTCGTTAATTTCTTAAACGGTCTTAACACCTTGTTTGTTCTGCCGTCACTGGTCTTACTTGTAATTAGTGACGTTATTTTGCGTTCATTATTTTCCTCTCCNATTGCTTGGGCTCACGAATTGTCGGGTTTGCTGCTACTCATCATGTTCTTTATTAGTGATTCCAAAGTGTATAGAGGGCCATGAATTATTGAGTGTTG
>NZ_LWGA01000075.1:0-1566 GCF_001635235.1 Oleiphilus sp. HI0117
CACTTTTAATAAACTCTATCAGACACTCATCTGGCCTTAATATAACTAAAGCGATAACTATGGTTGTGTACTCTTGGCGATAAATTTCAGTGTTTTCAACGGCATTCACTTCATCTCTTCTTCGTTAATGTCTCAAAGCTAAAATTGACTGTATTAACCTGATACAAATAAGGCTGAAGAGTGACAGAATATCGGATAGTTACTTCTAAAACGAATGTTTGCATCTTTCACTTTCCCAAAGGTACTGCTTTGGTGGCTTGTGGCCTAAATATTCAAGCTTTATGATCAAAGCCGAATGGCAACTTTGCGGACCTAATACGCCTTTGCCATGTTATTTGGTAATGTCACGCTCGGTATTTCAAACTGTAAGGTCGGGGTTGAGCCGATACAACTTATACGTCTAAGTCCTCATAACACGCAGGCATAAAGCGTGGCGTACACACAGCTAAAAACACCAAGTCACCCTCCCCGTCGTTATATATCTTCTGCCTAATGCCTTGCGGGATCAGTACTACATCCCCAGCGCTAACCTGCTGTTCCAGATCTCCAACATAAACCTTGCCTGAACCCTGCTGAATCACATAGCGCTCACTGACTTCTGTTAAGGCATGCCAGCGCGTTGTTTTACCCGGTTCAACTCTAGCTCGCGCAATCGAAAGTGCGGGATCATCGTCAGTATTTAACATCTCCAAGATATAGCAGCCCTCGTGAAAGTAATACTCTTCCCTTTCTGGCGTTCTATAGATACTCAAATTATTCCTCCATTCACCTTCATCTGTGTTATCAACAGGCTTTTCTTGTTAGTATTCGCGCCATATTTGTTCCCTTATTGAATACTGTAAAGAGACGCCAAAATGTCGTATATCATAGGCCAACGCTGGGTCAGCCAGACCGAACCCAAATTAGGATTAGGAATCATCAGCGAGTTTGAAAACCGCCGAGTGACGATCACATTTCCGGCAGCCGGGGAAACTCGCACCTACGCCAGCGTCAACGCGCCTATCAGCCGTGTAGTGTATAAGGCTGGCGACACGATCACCAGCCATGAAGATATCGATTACCTGGTTCTCGACCTCGACCAAAGCGCAGACATTATTACTTACATTGTTGAAAATAAAGAAAGCTCTCAACACGAAGAACTGAGTGAAGTTGAACTTAACTGTTTTATCCAATTTACCTCACCACTTCAGCGCCTGGTTAGCGGCCACTATGACCGAAATAGAGCCTTCCGACTTCGCTATGAAACGCTGCAGCACAAGCACCGCTTACAGCAGTCGTCAACGGATGGGCTGCTTGGTTCACGCACAAGCTTACTTCCTCATCAAGTATATATCGCTGATACTGTCGCGAAGCGCCATGCCCCGAGAGTATTGCTAGCCGATGAAGTAGGACTAGGTAAAACCATTGAAGCAGGCATGATTCTCCACGCCCAGTTGCACAATGGTTTAGCCAAAAGAGCTTTGATCGTCGTTCCTTCTACACTGGTGCATCAATGGCTGATCGAAATGCTACGCCGCTTCAATCTCAGCTTTTCTATCTTTGATCGTGAGCGTTTTGATAGTTTGA
>NZ_LWGA01000076.1:0-1056 GCF_001635235.1 Oleiphilus sp. HI0117
TGATGGGTGATGCGTATCAAGCGTAGCAATGAAGTCACATGGGATTAGTTTAGTGCCCTGATGCAATAACTGGTGGAAAGCATGTTGGCCGTTAGTTCCAGTACCCCCCCATATTATAGGGCCTGTATGGTAAGTAAGAGCTTTACCTTTTGTAGATACGTGTTTGCCGTTACTCTCCATATCTAATTGCTGGAGGTGATCAGGAAGAAAGCTCAGATACTGATCATAAGGCATTACGGCATGTGAGTCGGCGCCAAAGAAACTGTGGTACCAAATGCCTAGCATTGCCATCAGGCTTGGCATATTCTGCTCAAAGGGAGCTGAGATAAAATGCTCATCCATTTCGTGTGCGCCTTGTAGCAAGGCTTCGAAGTGCTCATTGCCAATCATAAATGCGATTGGAAGACCAATTGCAGACCAGAGTGAATAGCGCCCTCCTACCCAGTCCCACATAGGGAAGATATTTTCTTCCTTAACTCCAAAGGCTATCGCAGCTTCGATATTACTGCTCACAGCATAGAGATGCATGCCAAGGTCTTCTTGAAGCATTCCGTGCTCTAGTAGAAAGTTCTTTACAGTTTGAGCATTTGTAAGTGTTTCCTGTGTACCGAAGGACTTAGACTGAATCAGGAAAATGGTGGATTCAGGTACGATCTGAGAGAGCACTTGGTGGCTATCGCTACTGTCTACGTTAGCAATATAGTGACAACTCAGGCCTTCTTTGGCGATGGGTGATAGTGCTTCGGTAACTGTTTTGGGGCCTAGATAAGAGCCCCCAATGCCGATACTAACGAGAGTATCAATGGGTTTTCCGGTGTAACCAAGAACTTCCTGTTGGTGTATTTTATCAACGAATTCTTGAATTTGAATTCGACATTCAAGGATTTCATCCAATATATCTTGGCTAGGCGAATAGCTAGTAGTTTGAGTCAGGCTAGACTTTGGAAGTCGTAAGGCCGTATGTAAGACGCCTCTGTCCTCTGTGTTGTTCAGTAAGTCTCCATTCTCTCCTGTGCCACAAAACAAGGCCTTAACCTTTGCTTCAAGCCCTGCTTC
>NZ_LWGA01000077.1:0-539 GCF_001635235.1 Oleiphilus sp. HI0117
TATTTGTGTTGAGGTAGTCCACGGTATCGAGATTAAGCCCAGAGTCTAGGAGTAGGCCGGAATTTGTTTCCAGCGCAAAGATATAGACTCGAGGGCCATCTGCACGTTCCTCATGAACCGTAAGGATAGTGGCTTCAAAGCTCTCGCTGGTTTTATCCACTAGGTCTTTGAGTTGATTCATGTAGAGAAGGCTTAGCTTCTCGAAGCTGATTTTTCCATCCAGTTGCTCTTTCAACCAGTTTTGATAGGGGGCACTACTATAGTCTTCATCAAATTGACCGTGGAATTTACCTGCTTTGAATTGAAAGACTTTTTTAAGTTGACTGAAGAGTCCTTCATGATCTGCAGTGACGTCAGGTGCCTGCTCACAGAGTTGAATTTCTGAAGGTTGATCTTCTTGCCAGCGAGTAATCTTATGAAAAACTAGCGAAGTAATAGCCATGGATTGAGTTCTCTCTGTGTCCAATGAAATAAGGGGCTACGAAGTAAATCGTAGCCCCTGTCTTTGGGTTAGGCTTACTGAGATGAGTATCTCAGTG
>NZ_LWGA01000078.1:0-912 GCF_001635235.1 Oleiphilus sp. HI0117
GATTGCTTGGTTAATGTCTCGTTTAAAAACCTGGGTAGGTAAAGAAACTAAATCCATGGCTCTGGTGGCGGATGGTTATCATAGTCAACTCGATGTATTTTCTTCAATTGCGGTCTTGCTTTCATTGATAGGTACAATGATAGGTATCTACCTCGATGAGATTGTCGCAGTGATTATTGCTGTGATGGTTACGATAGCCGGCCTTGAGCTTTTGATTTCGGGTATTAAGAGTTTGCTTACCGGTGCAGAGCTGAAGCAAGTATCGTTGATGGATAAACTGATGGATATGCCGTCGGTTCAGCACCTCCAGCATCATTCTAAACAGCTTAGAAAACCTGCAAACCTGGCGATATTTGCTGCATTGCTGGGCACTGCTTATTTACTCAGTGGCTTTCGTATCGTACCTCACGGGCACGTTGCTTATGGCCACCTCCTGCATCATTTTGATAATGAGCACTTGTCTCCAGGTTTATACTATAAGGCTCCTTGGCCGCTTGGAGGGCTAGTCATTCTTCAAGACAGTAATATCTTGAGTGTTGATACCGATAGTGCCCGTAAGAATATAGAGCAAGAAAGTTCTGTTGCCAGCGGTCTGTGGCAAAACAAAATTGATGGAAAAAGTCCTCAGGTGAAAGGCGAAGGAGAGTTCTTCCTAAGCCGTGATGAAAACCTGGTCGATATTAATCTAAAGCTGCACTTCTCGCTGGAACCTTACCATCAGTTGTTGCTCGATCCGGCAGTTCAAAAGGATATTCTTGGCGGCTATGCAGAATCTGCTTTGCTTACGCTTGCGGCAGAGAACGAGTACCTGACTTTACTTAATGGGCCGAGAAAGCCTTTAGAGAGTCGACTAAATAAGCTGATACGTGAAGACCTATCTGCTTCCGGTTTGGAACTTCGTTACATTCGCTC
>NZ_LWGA01000079.1:0-837 GCF_001635235.1 Oleiphilus sp. HI0117
ATTCGTGATACCGCCTTACAGGTTGCTTCATCAGCCCAGGAAACACAGGGCACAGCGATGCAGCTGGCTGAATCTTCAGAGCATCAGGCGCAAGAAATTGCGGGTGCTTCTGCCGCGGTTAACGAAATGGCGGTGTCTATCGACCAAGTATCATCTAACGCTGCAGAGTCTACTTCGGTTGCGGAAAGATCGGTAACCATCGCGAAGAAAGGTGCTGAAGTGGTACAAAATACCATCCACGGCATGGACACTATTCGTGAGCAGATTCAAGAAACATCAAAACGTATCAAACGCTTGGGTGAATCATCTCAGGAAATCGGGGATATCGTATCCTTGATCAACGACATTGCCGACCAGACCAACATTCTATCTTTGAACGCTGCGATTCAGGCATCGATGGCTGGGGATGCAGGTCGAGGCTTCGCGGTTGTTGCCGACGAAGTACAGAGACTGGCGGAACGTTCTTCTGCTGCAACCAAGCAGATTGAAGCACTGGTTAAAACCACTCAGACAGATACCAACGAAGCGGTAATCTCGATGGAACACACCACGGCAGAAGTGGTACGAGGAGCTCGACTTGCACAAGATGCGGGTGTTGCCCTAGAAGAAATCGAAACAGTTTCGATGAGTCTTGCAGACTTGATCCAGAATATCTCTAACGCGTCACGTCAACAGTCATTGTCGGCGGGTCACATTTCTAACACGATGAACGTTATTCAAGAGATTACCTCTCAAACTTCATCAGGTACGACGGCAACAGCGAAATCTATCGGTAACCTTGCTGAAATGGCTAGTCAGCTTCGAGCATCGGTGTCAGGCTTTAAGCTTCCTGCCGAC
>NZ_LWGA01000080.1:0-12222 GCF_001635235.1 Oleiphilus sp. HI0117
TTTTGTGCATTAATGACGTCCATGATCTCGTTCATCACAGCCATTAGGTCGAAATCCTTAGGCGTGAAAATGCGCTTAACACCCTTGTTTTGAAGAGAATCAAAGTCAGGCGTTGGAATAATTCCACCAAGTATGACGGGAATTTCATCCTTAGCATTGTTGCTTTCCAGTTCATCGAATAGCTGATCGATAATTTCATTATGTGAGCCTGATAGCAAAGAAATTCCGATTACATCGACATTCTCTTCTAATGCTGATTGAACGATATCAGCAGCGCTTAGTCGAATACCGAAATAGATGACATCGAAGCCAGCATGGCGCGCCGCGACAGCGATCATTTCCGCGCCATTTGAGTGACCATCAAGGCCTGGTTTACCAACGACAATACGTGGGCGATAGCCATTAGTTTCTATGAACTGTTCTACCTTGGCACGAACTTGTTCCAGAGTTTCTGACTCAATCGTAAGAGCCTGACCATCAACACCTGTAGGTGGACGGAACTCGCCAAAGGCTTCACGTAAGGTATCTGACCATTCGCCCGTGGTTACGCGCGCTTTTGCACATTCAATAGAGGCTGCCATCATATTTTCGCCATTTTTTGCGGCTTCAGCCAAGGCTTTTAGAGAAGCTTCTACACGGGCGGCATCGCGGCTGGTTCGTGTATTGTTTAAGGCATCAATGGTTTTCTGAGCAGCTTCAGCGTCGACCATAAATATACCGCCGTCACTGTCTCCAACGAGTGGTGATTCAATACCGTCTGTCCACTTGTTCTTACCGACCACAACTTGCTCGCCTTGAGCCAGCTTGCTCATTCGCTCGCCTTGAGAAGAAACAAGAGAAGACTTCATATAACCGGTCTTGATAGCTTCAACACAACCGCCCATATCTAGAATCTTATTAATTTCTGCAAAGGCTTGCTCTTTTAGCTCAGCTACTTTTGATTCGATAACCTTAGAGCCTTCGAATAGGTCAGGGTACTCAAGCAAGTCAGTTTCATAAGCCATAACTTGCTGAAGACGCAGTGACCACTGCTGATCCCAAGGGCGCGGAAGGGATAGAGCTTCGTTCCAGGCAGGTAGCTGAAGTGCGCGACAACGTGCGTTACGGCTAAGTGTCACGCCTAATGTTTCGATCAGAATACGCCATGCATTGTTTTCTGGCTGTTCTTCAGTCAAACCCAAAGAGTTAACCTGAACACCGTAACGGAAGCGACGGTATTTAGGGTTCTTAACACCGTAACGTTCACTGGTGATCTCATCCCACATTTCGCCAAATGCGCGCATTTTGCAGGTCTCTTCTACAAAGCGCATACCAGCGTTTACAAAGTAAGAAATTCGGCCAACGCAACGCTCAAACTCTTCTTCATTGAAGCAGTCACGTTCTTTGATTGCATCCAGAATTGTAATTGCTGTTGTCAGAGCGAAAGCGAGTTCTTGAACAGGCGTCGCGCCGGCTTCTTGAAGGTGATATGAGCAAATGTTTGAAGCATTCCATGAAGGAATGTTGTGCAAGCAGTATTCATACATGTCGACGATAATGCGAATAGAATCTTCTGGTGGGAATATGTAGGTACCACGTGCCAGGTACTCTTTGATCAAGTCATTTTGAGTCGTGCCTTTAAGCTGGCTAATATCTATGCCACGCTCTTCAGCTAAAGCAACATACAAAGATAATAACCACATGGATGTACCATTGATGGTCATCGAGGTGTTCATTTCCTCTAAAGGAATGTTATCGAATAGTACTGCCATGTCATCGAGTGAATTGATCGGCACGCCGACCTTGCCAATCTCGGGTTTCGCAATATCATGATCGGAGCTGTAACCACATTGCGTGGGGAGATCCATTGCAATACTTAAACCCGTCTGGCCTTTTGCCAGGTTATTACGGTAAAGCTCATTGGAGGCCCAAACATTGGTGTGTCCGGCGTAGGTTCTGAAAATCCACGGACGGTCTTTGCTCGGCTTATCTTCTTTATCGTAGATCAGATGCGCTTTATTTTGCTCACTCATGTTACTTCATTCCGATGTGGGTCGATTCCGAGAGTACTTGAGGCTCTGTCCTCGACACTGCATGTCGCTAGTTCAATGTTTATTAGAGATCGGTCAAAGCGTCTTTCAATAGGAAAGTTTTTGAATGATCTCTTTTAGGGTTTGCTTAGCCAGCACAACAGCTTGGCTGGCTGAGAATCAAATCGCAATCTACGCTGCGTTCTCGATTAGGGTTCTGGCAATTACTTTCAGTGCAAGAGTCTCTTCAGCACCTTCAAAGATAGAGAGTACGCGGGCATCAATCCAGTAACGGCTCACTGCTGATTCTTCTGCATAGCCCATACCTCCGTGAATCTGCAATGCCTCACGTGTTAGCCACTCAGAAGACTTACAAGCAAATAGTTTCACTAGGCTGGCTTCCATCTGGCCTTTGCCTTCATCCATCAAACGGCCTACGGCGTAGGTAAACTGGCGCGAAGCGGTCATCAAGGTCGCCATGCGAGATAGTTTGCTTAGGGTAAGCTGGTATTCACCCACAGGCTGGCCAAATACTTTACGTTCTTGTGAGTAGCTGATCGCACGCTCATAAGCGGCTTGCATGAGGCCATTTGCACGTGCAGCAGTTTGGATACGTCCACCAGAGAAACCTGCCATCGTGTAATAGAAGCCTTTACCCAGGCCTTCTTCACCACCTAACAAGTGGCTGTCTGGAACAAAGACATTATCGAAGAATACGTCGAAAGAGTGCATGCCTCGGTAACCGATTGTTGGGATTGCTTTCCCGCTTAGCTTACCGCCACCTTCTTGCTCGTATTCAAAATCATGGCCGTCGAAAGAAGGTTTTTCAACTAGGAACATGCTTAAGCCTTTGTGGCCCAAGCCTGGATCAGGGTTAGTACGCGCTAGTGTTAACAAAACGCCAGCTTTACCGCCAAAAGTACACCATGTTTTCGCGCCGTTAAGTACCCAACCACCGTCAACTTTTTCAGCTTTTAGTTTCATGCCTGCAACGTCAGAACCAAAATCTGGCTCGGTAATGGCAACTGCGCAGGATGGGTCAGCCCAAGCTAGCTTTGGCAGCCAATATTGTTTCTGTTCTTCAGTACCACCGGCCATGAGAGCTTTAGAAAGAATCTCAGGACGTGTAATCAAACTACCTGCTGCGGCTAAAGAGCCACGAGACAGTTCTTCAGTTACAACGATCATGCCCATGTTATCTTCACGGTCGTCTGGCTGTAAGCCGTCGTAGCGCTCTGGAATAGACAAACCGAAACAGCCCATTTCAACCAATGGCTTTAGAATTTCATCAGGAACCATCAAATCTTCGCGATGAATATGCTCTGCTTTTGGCATGACAACGTCTGTTGCAAAGCGCTGGAATGATTCACGCATGATTTCTTTATCTTCATCAAGTAAAGGATCAGTTGTGCAGCCATCTTGACCTAGCATGATTTTACCAAGCTCAACAAGTTTAGCAGTTTGCAGGTAGGTGTCGCAGAAATCCACAACAGCATCGTTGTCAAAGCTTTCAGCAAACTGTTCTTTAGACAAACCAAACTCTCTGGGTTTGGTGGCTAGACGAGCTTTAGTGCTTTGTACGGCTTCAGCACAGAACATCAATGCAATCGTTTCTTCGAGGTAGAGTTCTTCTTGTTCGCCTTTAGAGGCTCTGATTTTTTCAGCGTAATCACAGATTGAGCTAGCGGCTGCAATTTCAGCAGAAGCGTAGGCGAGGTCATAGGATACAACCTGGTATTCGTCTAATTTATGCCCGGAAAGGCGGCCCGTTTCGTTCAAGCACAGGTGCTTGATATGGCTTAGAGAAGTGTTGAGGGCATTCTGCGCGTGGCTGACGACAGCGCGTGCGTTCGAGATTAGCGTTGATGCTTGTCCAGACAAAGGGGAATCTCCTAATGTAAATACGTAGAAAAAAATCTAAAAAAATGGGTGTTAACTATAATTAACCGGCCATAATATAGGAAAAAAAAGGGTAAAAAAAGCTTTTGGCTGAGGCTATATTTTCTTTCGAATGAATTTAGCTGGTTAGTTGGGAAAAGTATTTGTTGCCAGGTCTATATCTAATTGGTACTACTTATAAATTAAGCTGGCGTGTGCTGACTTCAGGAAAGTGCATAATATTGGTTTCTACCATGCTCTTTTGCGTAATAAAGTGCAGTATCCGCTTCTTTTACTAACTCGCTTCGGTCATTACGAAAATTTGGTGTCGTGGTTGCACCACCAATGGAGCAGGTAATATTGATGACTTGACCATCTATTTCGAACTCTAAGTCTGATACTGCCTTAAGCATGCGCTTGGCAATATTCTCGGCACCATTTTTGTTTGTATTAGGTAGCAAAACGATAAACTCTTCACCGCCGTAGCGTGCGACGCAGTCAGAAGGTCGGGCAACCTCATCGTTGATCGCTTTGGCTGTTTTCTTCAAACAGTCATCGCCAAACATGTGACCATAGTTATCATTGAGGTTTTTGAAGAAATCCAGGTCAATCATAATGAGACTTAATGGGCAGGACATTCGCGAGCAGCGTTTCCACTCTTTACTGTATTCTTTATCAAAGAACATTCGATTCTTTAGCTGTGTGAGCGGATCTGTGGTGCTTAATTGTTCCATGAGCTCAGCCCTCTCTTCTGCAACCAAGTGATTGGTAATCGCAGACCAGTAGTCGTTATGGCTCGCTTTGGAAGAGGTGAATATGTAAGTCAGGCAGATACTGCATAACAAGGCATACATTAAGTTGCTGGTACTGCCATCATGAATCAAGGCGCCAATCACGGGCAGAAGCATAAAGATAGGGTAGAGAGTCCGGATTTCCGAAGATATGCTCAGTGTACTAGCACCGCCGACAGTGAAGGCGGGGGTAATAATTAAAATAGCGGTTTGCATCACTGTTAAACTGTCATCATAGATAACCCAGGCCGACATGCAGCCCCAATGAAGTGCTGCACCAAGAATAGTGATGACAAGCCATTGATGTAAGACGGGAATGTTAGGTGAGGGGCTACGGTTAAGTATTAATAGATGAGCAATTCGCAAGGCAGCAAATAATATGATTAGCCCCGTGTTTAGATAGAGAAAGCTGGGGTTGACTTGATCAAGGTTGAAGGTAAAAGCCAGAATTACCCAAACACCAAAATAGGTTAATATGCCGCTCTTTGCTCTATTCGTCAGGTCAGCTAAAGCATGGCTTTGCAGTTGTTGATGGTAATGAGGCATTTTTTATTCTGGCCTTCCGGTTTATCTTTATTATTTGCGTCTATATATCTGGCAGTATAAAGCATTCCTTACTAGGGCGTGATAATAATTTTCCCAATATGCTTATTAAGAGACAAGGTTGAAAAAGCTGACTGATAATCGGACAAACTAAAGGATTGAGCAATAACTGCTTGTAGATGACCTTCGCTAAATCCGCGACGAATTGCAGTAATGGCTCTTTGCTTCTGTTGCTCCTGTTCTAGTGTCTGGTCGACCGTATAGCCTTTTAGCGTCAACAAGCGCTTCATCAATACACCTGCGTGAATATCCATGGGCCGCCTGTCGAGCATTCCCTGAATTACAATTCTACCGCCTCGTGTTGAGGCTTTTACCAGGCCATGTGTGCCAGGGCCTGCCACGGCATCAAATACCAGGTCGCTTCCTTTTCCCTGGGTTATGCTCATCACTTCTTCGGCATATTTGAGGTTAGCTTCATCATCTCTGTCTTGGACGATGACATGCGGTGCGCCGAGTTGGCTCAGTATTTCTGCCTTTTCTTGACTAGTTGTGGTGGCTATGGGGTTTGCGCCAATCATGTTGGCGATTTGGGTAGCCGCGATACCCACGGAACTTGATGCTGCGGTGATAACGACATTTTCACCCGGTTTGAGGCCTCCCGCTTCAATCAAGCCTCCCCAGGCAGTGAAGTAGGCCATCCAGATTGCGCCACAGTGTTCATCGGGTACCGAGTCAGGGCTCGGTATGAGCGATGCTTCGTTATAGGCTCCATATTCTGCCAGTGTGCCTTGTGAATGAACATCAAAGCTCATTGGGCATAGGGCCACTTTGTCACCTAGCTTAAAGTTACTTTTACCGTCAGCTGGTAATGCGTCAACAATCCCGGCGGCTTCGAAGCCTAACCTGCTTCCTGGGTTTGGCTTGATAAAGTAGCGGTTTTGACAGAATAGAAGGTCGCCTCGATTCAAACCAATGGAGCGTATTCTTACTCCTACCTGGCCTGGTAACGGGGCTGGTTGATCTTGTTCTATCAGTTCAAGGCTATCCAGGTTTGGTGGAGAGCTTATGCTTAGGGCTTTCATAGTTTGGCTGTTCACGCTAGAAGGGTCGTTAATTTGGTGCAATATTGAAGCTGATGTTGCTCAAAAAAGCTATAGGTTTTTAAAAGACATAAGCAGCTGAAATCACACCTGTAAGAAATAATTCACTAAACTAACACGCCGCCTTAAGAATGTTTGTTCAAACTGGGTTTACAGTAAAAGAATCTTAAGGGGAGTAGCAAGATGCTTGAAGCCGTTTATCAATCGAAGAAAATTTCCAAGGAGCAGCTTTCCGGGCAGATGCTTGGCGTATCAAACCTGATACTGGGAATGAGTGTTGCCATGCCGCGTCTACTTCTTAGCTGGCTAAGTGAATGCGCTGAACAAGAGCGAGTTGCGCCGTTTAATTTGTATTACATGCACGGCTCAGAACATCTACGTAATACGCTTCTTAAACCGTCTTTGTCGGGGAGGATCTCGCCCAGGCCATTATTCTTAAGCGCCTCAGACCGACAAGCGCTGGCTGAGTCAAAAGATGAAGCATGGATGCAGTTTGTACCGACTAATTTTCATCAGGTTGGACGTTTGCTGACTGCCCATATATCACCGGATTGTTTTATGGTGACAGTCTCAAGTATGGATAAACACGGTTATTTTAGTCTGGGGACTAATGCCGACTATGGCGCGAGTGTCATTCGTAAAGCCAGGCGAGTGGTGGTTGAGGTTAACTCGAATATGCCTAAAACGTTTGGTGAATGTACCATTCATATTTCCGAGATTGATGCACTGGTCGAACATGATGAGGCTCTGTGCGAAACGCAATTATCTGAGCCTGGTCCAATAGACAAGATAATTGCCAGTCAGATTGCAGAACATATCCATGATGAAGATACATTGCAGATGGGAGTTGGTGGTGTGCCAAATGCGGTGCTCGGAATGTTAGATAGCCACCGAAATTTAGGCCTGCACTCTGAGTTGTTTTCGCCCGCGATGGTTAGGTTGATTCAGTGGGGAGTTCTGACCGGTAAGAAAAAATCCTGGATGCAGCACAAGCACGTGTTTACCTTAGCTTTGGGTGACAAAGCGATGTATGACTTTATGGATGATAACCCTTCGATCGTTGGTTATCCTGCTTCCTGGGTGAATAATCCGGCAGTGATCAGTAAGAACAATAATATGGTTTCTGTAAACGCTGCAATCGAAGTTGATTTGACGGGGCAGGTGAATGCAGAGCATATGAATGGTCAGCAGTTTTCAGGCACCGGAGGGCAGTTGGATTTTGTGAGGGGGCTTATATGGCCGAGAATGGCCGTTCTTTTATCGCGCTTCATTCTACAGCAAAAAAAGGTCAGGTGAGTCGAATTGTCCCACGCATAGAGGGTGGGGCTGTGACCGATACCCGTATGGATACGCATTATATTGTGACGGAAAATGGCTGTGTAGATTTAAAGGGTAAATCTTTAAGTGAAAGGGCTGAGCTACTAATACAGCTGGCGCATCCCAGGTTTCAGCAAGAGTTGATCGATAGTGCCCGAGCAATGGGGGCTTTGGGAAAAAGTGGGCGAAAGTTGCCCGGTGCAGAAATTGCTTCATAGTTAAAGAGAGGGACGCTTTTATGACTTGGGTCATTGAGGATTATTCCTTTCTAGTATTACAATCGAATAGAAATATCTCTGACATAAAAGTGTCTTAATATGCCAAGGATATGTTTTGTTAAACCCAGTGATGAGGATAGGGAATTGAATACAGATTTTTTGAAAGATCTAAACGAAAAAGCAAAGGAATCACTGGCGCCTATGAGTAAAGTTGGTGAGTTAATGACCAGCTCTATGCAGGAAACCTTCAAAGCACAAATGGAGTCGGCGAAAAAATATTCAGACTTTGCATCGGCCCGTTTTAAAGCATTTACCGAAGTAAAGGACCCTGAGTCTTTACAGGATTTCTTTAAAGAGCAGATGGAAGCTTTTGGCGAGCTAAACGAGCAGATGATGACTGATATTCAAGCACTTAGCGATGCTGGAAGTAAGTTTCGTGAAGAGTTGGAAGAAATTATGAAGTCGGCTTCAGAGCCCAAAACTGAAGCAAAACCAGCTGCTAAAGCGACAAGTAAAGCAAAGTAGTGGTATGACAATGAAGGCCAGTACTACTTAGCAGTTCTGGCCGTTCATGACTTTTTTCGCAGGCACTTTCTCCATACCGCTATCTATACCTCTAGATTGGGTATTTAGCCCTTTTGGCTGCCTGTTCTATAAGAATAATTAGGAACACGCTCTTATGACGAAAAACCTTTTTGATAATCCCTATTGGAAAATGAGTGCCAAGGCAATGGAAGAAAGCCAGCGCGCTTTAACTTACCTTTCAACTCAATTGAATGAAGAGCATGGTAGCTTGCAGGCTGTTGCCAGTGATGCTACAGAGTCTTTTCTAAAGTATGTCCAAGAGGTTGTAAAGCATCCTTGGGAAACGACAAAGCAAACGGCAGACTTGGGCAAGAATTACTTTCGTGTCGTTAAGTCGGCTTTATCGCAGGTTGCGGGTCGAGAGGTTGAGCCGGTCGTTGAGGCGGAAAAAGGAGATTTTCGATTTAGTGATGAAGGCTGGGTTGAAAACGCTTATTTTAACTTTATCAAGCAAGCTTATTTGGTGACCGGTCGTGCATGGTTAGATAGCATTAATTCTATGCCAGGCCTTGATGATAAAACGCGTAGCAGAGCAGAGTTTTTTGTCAGGCAGCTCGTTAATGCCGCATCACCTTCAAACTACATTCCTACAAACCCAGAGCTTTTAAGTCTTACGATTAAAACTCGCGGTGCCAATCTGGTGCAGGGCTTTGAGCGCTTTGTAAAAGACTTGGAAAAAAGTGCTGATACCTTAAAAATCACCATGACGGATGATGAGGCCTTTCAGCTAGGTGAAAATATTGCGACCACCAAAGGAAAGGTTGTTTATCGTTGCGAGTTGTTTGAGTTGATTCAATACTCTCCGCTTACCGATAAAATCACTGAGACGCCTTTGCTGATCATTCCACCTTTCGTCAATAAATTCTATATTCTCGATTTATCAGAAAAGAATTCCCTCGTGCGATGGGCGGTAGAGCAGGGGCAGACCGTCTTTATGGTGTCTTGGTTGAACCCGACTGAAAAAGAGCGGAATATCGGTTTCGACCGCTATGTCACCGACGGTGCATTACATGCTCTAGAAGTGGTTGAAAAACAAACGGGGATCCGTGAAATCAATGCGGCGGCCTATTGTATTGGCGGCACCTTATTAATGACTACGCTAGCCTATATGGCTGCGCGTAAGCTAAAGCCTCGTGTTAAGTCAGCAACGCTTTTTACGACCTTGACAGATTTCTCTGATCCGGGAGATATTGGTGTATTTATCGATGACCATACGATTAAAGCGATAGAACATCAGAATAATCAAAAAGGCTACTTCGATGGCAGAGTGATGGCGGTTTCATTCAGCAAACTGCGTGAGAACTCTCTGTATTGGAATTACTATATCCAGAACTATCTAAAGGGTGAGTCTCCGACGCCTTTTGATCTTTTATACTGGAACTCCGATAGTACTAATATCACCGGTGCTTGTCATAACGAGATGCTGCGAAAATTCTATATGGAAAATCGTTTGGTTAAACCAGGTGCTTATGCGGTCAATGGCACCAAAATAGACTTGTCCAAAATAGAAGTACCTTTGTATTTTATCAGTACCCATCAAGATCATATTGCCAAGTGGCGTGTTACCTATGAAGGTGCCAAAATCTGCAAAGACAACGCAACCTTTGTGCTGGGTGAGTCCGGTCATATAGCGGGTATTGTTAACCCTCCAGCGAAGAAGAAGTATTCTTACTGGACGAATGAGAATATTGTTGACGATGCGGATGAGTGGCTCGCGGCGAGTGAGCACCATAAAGGCAGTTGGTGGACACATTGGAACGACTGGCTCCAGCCCTATAAAGGCGAAGAGATCGAAGCTCGTTTGCCCGAAGCAGGAAAGCTTGAAGTCTTATGTGATGCCCCTGGTACCTATGTAAAACGTAAGCTTGGTGTGATGAACTGATAGAAGAAACTATCGTTCTAGGGCAGGCTTTTGTTTTTAATAAAACGCTGCCATTCTAGCAAGGCTTGTTGGAAGTCAAGTAAACCACATTCTGCCTGGAGCTCCTGGTCATATAATTCTGTATTTTCAGGAAGCTCTTCGTAGACCTCATAACCGAGAGCGTTCGCAAGAACTTCTGCTCCCACTTTGTCTAACCTGAGTTGAAATTCAGAGCCTTGAAAGTGGTATTGAGTGATTTGTCCTTTTTCCACTTTGTCTATTATTGTTAAACCTCGTCAATTGCGACGATAGTCTTTAGCTCCATATTGAAGTAAGTAGCGATAGCTTCATGGCCGCTAGAAAATAGGGCTTGCGGCTGGGAACTCTCATCAAACAAAAACTCGTAATCCAATTTTGGCCTCTGTTGTTTGATTAAAACATTTCCAAATCACCATTTTCAACCAGGTGCTCTACAATTTGATCGTTTTCAGTAAACTTTTCAGGTGACCAGCTAAGGTTGAAGATAAGGCGTTGATAGATGGTGATTTCATCAAAGCGGAATTTAGGGTCGATCAGCTTAAACTTAAAGCATAGTTGAGGCTCGGTTGAACCAAAGGACATATGTTTTTGAGAGTGGTTTACCAGCGTTGGGACATAAATACGATTGCCTTCTAAACTCTCAACGGAAGAGAAGTAGCAAGAGCGTGCTTTACCCCAAATCAGGTTGGTGGCTTCGTTGAGAATCGAGTTAATATCATTGCGATTCGGACGCATTGAATGAATGGCAGTTGCGTCAGAGCGAATTAAATCAGTGATTTCCTTTTCAGTGGTCTGCAGCATCATATAACCACGGCACCAGTCACTTTCCAAAGGAATCAGTGTGAACAATTCACCATAGATTAATTGGTCTTTTACCAGGTAGGGGTAATCACAATGAACTTTTACCCCGGGGATCAGGCTTTCAAATACTTGAGTAGAGATCTCCTGAAAGCCCTTGGCCAACTCCAGAGGGTAATACATGCTACAAATATACTCGTTGATCAAACCGTTAAGTTGGTCAATGTTGTTGTTTTCATAGCTGCCAGCAATCGCTTGAAGGACTTCAGGAGAAAGTTCTTTACGCGTTACTCTGCGTAAAAATATCGGTAGTTCAGGACGTTTGCGGTGAATCTGGAGGCACAAATCTAAACCACTTACGCCACTACTATCAGGCGCTTCGGTCAGGAATACACTGCCCAGGTCGAGATTTGACGACAGGACTTCGTCAAACTCACTCGACGCCCCTTCGAGACCGATATGGTCGTCCTCGGTTTTGACTCTTAAACCAACCAAATTATTTTCAATGCAAACATCTTTTAACAAGGTCAATGACGTTTTTTCGAACTCGTGTACAAGTACTTTACTGACAATTTTTGTGTCCTTGCTCATCCATACCTCGTTTAAAACGGACCTGAGAATTAACAAATTTGAAACTGCATTTGATGCTACAACAGTATAGTGTACAAATAAGGCTAGCGAGTAAAATTATCAGATTGAGCCGCTTGTGCTCGAACTTGAGTGTGCTACCTTATATGCTATTAACCAGGAGTCGCTTAAGTACATAGATAATAAAAAGGAAAAATTATGAAAAGTATAATGTTGATGGTCCTATGCGGCTTTTTGGCTTCATTCAGTGCTATCGCTTCTGAAGGCCTGGTATCACTTGAAAGCCCGTATACAGTGAAGAAAACTGCCGACCGATTTGAATCAATTATTCTGGCGAAAGGTCTAAGTTTGTTTGCAAGAATTGATCACAAGGAAAATGCGGAAAGCGTTAATTTGGCTATGCCCGAGACGGAGCTTATTCTTTTTGGTAACCCAAAGGTAGGAACACCTCTAATGAACTGCGCGCCAGCGGTAGCAATCGATTTACCGCAGAAA
>NZ_LWGA01000081.1:0-971 GCF_001635235.1 Oleiphilus sp. HI0117
TCAAACTGCTTCTTGAAGGCTTGCAAGCCTTCCTGAACCAAGTCATAGGTCTTATCGATATTCTCGGCAATCTCACCTTCTAACACTCCTAATCCATCGAGTATCTCGCGTGCTTCAGAAAATCCGGTATCAATACCACCGCTAATAATATCGACAAACTTTTCGACTTGCTCACTCTCGTTCAATTCAGGGTGTTGTTGTTGATAAAGTGGAAACAGGCTAGTCGAGAAATTAACAATCCGGCCCGCTGTCGCTTCGGGTGAGACGTCCAGGCCTTGCTCATAACCGGACTGGATTGAGTTTTCGCCAAAGTCACCTTCTAGCTCTTTATTGATCGCATCGATAGCGGTCTGATAAAGCAGGCTCATAGGTTCGTTCTTGACGCTGAGGCTAACTTCGTAGTTAGCATTCAACACGGCAGCATTGAATTCTTTGCGAAGGGCCTCTACTTGACCAATTTGCTCTGTGCCATCACTTTGCGGTGAAGACCTTGCGTCACTAGAAGTAGTTTTTTCAGGTACGGACGATATATTAAGTCGGGTGTCGATTTGGCTAACAGGCATATGAACACTCCTCAGTAGCGGTAGGTCTTGATTAATTATTGACCAGTGCGTGGGGAGCAGCAAGCAAAACTTGGTAAGTATTTGTTCCTTATAGATGGCTAGCTGAGGCTATTGAGAAAACTTTTTTCGAAGGCGGGACAGGCTAACGGGCGTCATGCCGAGAAACGAGGCGATATGGTATTGGGGGATGCGCTCCAGGAAGTGAGGGTATTCTTTACAAAACCACTTGTAACGTTGTTCACCGTTATTGAGTAGCCGCTTGGCATCGCGTTTAGCATTGCGTACGAAGAGTTCATGCATAAAGGTGATTTCGAAACGTAATAACTCGGGATCATCATAACCATAGGAATGAAATTGATGGTAGTTCGCGACAACAAGGCTGGCGGGTTCGAGTGCTTGAATATAATA
>NZ_LWGA01000082.1:0-918 GCF_001635235.1 Oleiphilus sp. HI0117
TCCAGGTAATTTATTCTGGCGGTCCGGATCAGGTCGACTACACGCAATACGGAATCAATAATGCAATCGTTATTGATAATACCGGTATCTGGAGAGATGAAGCTGGTCTAGGTAGACATCTTGAGTCTAAAGGCGTTGCTAAGGTGCTTCTAACTGCGCCAGGTAAGGGTGACATTAAGAATATCGTTTATGGCATCAATAACGGTGATATCGCAAACGATGATCAGATTTTGTCTGCAGCATCTTGTACAACTAATGCTATTACGCCTGTTCTTAAGGCGATTGATGATGAATTTGGTGTCATTGATGGCCACGTAGAGACTGTCCATTCTTACACAAATGACCAGAACTTGATTGATAACTATCACAAAGGTAGTCGTCGTGGTCGTAGCGCTCCGTTGAATATGGTTATTACTGAAACAGGTGCCGCAAAAGCTGTTTCAAAGGCACTTCCAAAGATGGAAGGTCGTTTGACGGGTAATGCGATTCGTGTTCCAACTCCGAATGTCTCAATGGCTATTCTAAATCTGAATATCGAAAAAGCTACATCTGTTGAAGATGTGAATGCTTATTTGCGTAATATTTCCCTGCATTCTGATTTGGCTAAGCAGATTGATTATCTGACTTCAGATGAAGTTGTTTCAACTGACTTTGTTGGTTCACGTCGTGCTGGTATTGTAGATTCGAATGCAACTATCGTAAGCGGTAAGCGTTTGGTTCTTTATGTTTGGTACGATAACGAGTTTGGTTATAGTGCGCAGGTTGTGCGTATTGCCAACCAAATGGCTGGCATAGAATATCCTGTCTTCCCTAAGAGCTAGAGTCTAATATTTCCTTCAGGCGCTAACTGTTCAGTTGGCGCCTTTATTTTCTTTCTTGTATAAGCTGACTTTTACTACTTTACTTATCTTGTCTACC
>NZ_LWGA01000083.1:0-1368 GCF_001635235.1 Oleiphilus sp. HI0117
TTTTCTTGGAATCGGAACGGTTATCGACTTATTACGCAAGGTCACACAGTTGCGTGTCAAACCAGATCACCAGGAAAATATTCTGACAATGCTCCCAGGAAACACCCCTCTCGGAAATTGCGTCATGGAGCTTCTGGACAAAGATACACCTTTCTCAGTCGCACTTCTCGACTTGGCCAATTTTAAACCCTTTAACAATCATTACAGCCACAACCGGGGTGATGAAGTACTGATCATGTTTGCCGAGATTCTAAGAAAGCAACTTAAACAAGGCGCTAGCTTTGCCGGGCATATCGGTGGGGATGATTTTGTACTGATTATGCCTCAGGATGAGTGGCAAGAATTACTCCGCTCCGTTTTCACTGAGTTCAACCACAAAGTACTTAAATTCTATTCGGATAACGACATCAAACAAGGTGGTATCGAAAGCACCGACCGAAATGGTCATGTGCGCTTATTCGACTTTGTGTCCCTATCTGCCGGCGTCATGACCGTCACAGAAGAATATTTCGACTCCTTCCAGAGCTTACTAACCCAGCTTATCCAGCTAAAACAGCGCACAAAGAGAGAGCTCGGTACCTGTTTAGCACATTTGAATGATGCACAAATCAAGCTCTATTCTTATGATGAAAGCGGCTTTGCCGATGAAGGTGTGAGTGACTAATCACAAAGAACTAGAATCAATCTAGGCTTTTCTCTTCAGCTCAGTAGCACTAAGGCGTAAAACTACGGAAGCCGTTAACATTTTGATACAAAAACGTCGAAAAACTTTACACTAAAAATACATGACACTTTTATGAACTTTAATTAACCTACTGACCAATAAGTCAAGTATATATATAGGTCTGGATATTGCTTATAGATTCATTCCACATGAAAATTTAACCAAATGGATGGAATCATGATTAAAAAACTACTTGGTACTACAGCTTTGGTGCTGGCAACTAGCACTGCTTCTGCAGCAATCATTAACTACGACTTTACAGGCGGCCCAACTGTCTATGGCGACCCTCTGAACTTCTCACAATATGGCCTTGGCTTGACAGTGACTGGTCAGCCAGGCGTTTCTGTCGACACCAGACATGGCTTAGGCGTGAAAAGCTCTTTTTTTGATACGAGCAATCAAGTCGACGGCTTTGGTCCTGACGAAACAATATCATTCTTGTTCGATGAGAGTGTAGACCTTGTTTCTGTTTTGTTCGGTCACGTTGGCGGCAACGATGACTTTAGTTGGTCTGTGAATGGTACGCTCATAGCTGGCGCTGATATCCCAAGCTCAAATTTGTACAACTTCTCTTCATATAATTACAATAGTAGCTTATACGAGTTTGGTGTAACTGGCACAAATGATGACTACTACATCAGAGG
>NZ_LWGA01000084.1:0-1068 GCF_001635235.1 Oleiphilus sp. HI0117
TATTACGGAGGCCATGTTATGACTGCTTAGGCTTGTCGTTTTGCGTATTGCTTTGAAGGTCTTTTGACGAATCAGGCTCTTTTGGTGCCTGAAACAGCTTGTCATACTCATCTCTTGGTAAGGGCTCGAACTCTTCAGCTTCTTTGAGGGCGTCTTTAACGGTATTCTGGATCATTTCGACATCTTCATTAATGTCCAAACTCTCGCCCTGCTTTTTAAGCTCGCTTTTTAGGTCTTCGAGTTCTATCTGGCGATTTATTTCCTGAGTGAACTGGCTGGTCATGCGGCGTGCTTTGCCAAACCAGCGACCCAGAGTTCTAGCGGCAACGGGCAGGCGCTCGGGTCCTAAAACCAATAGGCCGATGATAGCGATTAAGACGAGCTCTAAAAAACCAACGTCAAACATAGTATTCGATAGCTAGTGCCTGATCAGGGTTACTTTTGTTGCTCTTTATCATTGCTTTCGACTTTTTCAGCTTTGCCTTCGATGATGTCGCTGTCTTTCTTTTCTACAGCGGCTTTCTCATCATCTTTTATGGCTTTTTTAAAGCCTTTTACGGCGCCACCCAAGTCTCCGCCCATATTGCGTAGTTTCTTGGTGCCGAAAATAAGTGCTACGATCAATAATATAATCAGTAGCTGCATTGGACTGATACCCATAACCTTCTCCTATTTCTGTTTACGAGATGCTTTTTCTTCAAGGCCTGATAAGTCAAAACGACGCTCAAGTTCTTGAAGGATGTCCTTAGCTTCGAGGTCCAGGTGTGAAAGCATTACCAGGCTGTGAAACCATAAATCAGCGGTTTCATAGACTAAGGCTTTCTTACCTTCGTCATCCTGAGCATCTTTGGCTGCAAGAATTGCTTCGGTGCACTCTTCACCGACCTTTTCCAATATTTTATTTAAGCCTTTGGCGTGTAGGCTGGCAACATAAGAGCTGCTGGCATCGGCTTGTCGACGCTCGGCCAAAACTTCTGTTAACTGTTCTAAAACCGTAGACATGGTAACTAAACTGCCTGTTATTTCGTGATTCGTTTGGTGCGGAATATAAAGTACGCACCGACTATT
>NZ_LWGA01000085.1:0-1070 GCF_001635235.1 Oleiphilus sp. HI0117
TAGCACCATCTCCGACAGCAATAACCTGCTCACGCCCTATTTTTTCTTTCTTGGCTAATTCATCCAACAAAGCCGCTTTGCGCTGGCCGTCAACCACTTGGCCCGTCACGCACCCCGTTACTTTACCGTTTTTAATTTCCAACTCATTGGCATAAACATAATCAATACCAAGCTTATCCTGCAGCCCTTTAGCAAAGTATGTAAAACCGCCCGATAAAATAGCAGTCTTGTAACCCAGGCTTTTTAGCGTTGAGATCAACCTTTCTGCACCTTCAGTCATCTTAAGGCGCGCAGCTACTTTGCTTAGCACTTCTTCGCTCAAACCTTCCAATAAACCAACACGCCGAGCAAAGCTCTCAGTAAAATCAATCTCACCACGCATGGCTTGCTCGGTGATTTCAGACACCTGATCTCCGACACCCGCTTCTTTCGCCAGCTCATCGATCACTTCTGCTTCAATTAAGGTGGAATCCATATCAAAAACCACCAAACGACGATTACGGCGATAAATTGTGTCTTCCTGGAAGGCGATATCGACGTTAAGCTCACTGGCAATCTTTAAAAAGTCAGCTCTCAACGCCTCAGCATCCGGCACATTTCCGCGAACAGAGAACTCCAAACATGCCTGGCTCGACTGAGGATCGACATCCAAACCACGACGCCCGGACAGTCGGGTAATGTTGTCGATATTNAAATCATGCTCCGCAGTCACTTCAGAGACTTTAGCAATTTGCTCTGCAGTGATCAGGCGAGAAAGCAAGGTAACGATATAGCGCGCTTTACCCTTTCCTTCGACCCAATGCATATACTCTTCAGCACTCACAGCCTGAAAAGTAACTTGGAGGTTCAGCTCGTGCATACGGAACAAAAGCTCCTTCATCACTCCAGAAGAACTGCCTTCATTCGGCACTTCAACCAGAATCCCCCAGGTAAGGTGATCATGAATAACAGCTTGGCCAATATCCAGAATATTCAATTCATATTGCGCCATAATACCTGTAATTTCAGAGGTTAAGCCGGACTTATCACGCCCTGAAACATTAATCAGAATAATTTCACTCAATTACTTC
>NZ_LWGA01000086.1:0-653 GCF_001635235.1 Oleiphilus sp. HI0117
GAAGTTGCTGAGTTGAGCTGGTTAGCTTTTGTAGCTCTTCGCTATGTTGTGAAAGTGTTGTCGCACCTTCGTGGGTTTCATGAGCGACCTCTTTGATAGAGACCACATTGCTGCTGACTTCATTCGCAACGATGCCTTGTTGTTGTTCCACCGTTGCAGCGATCATATTATTCCTATCGGTGACTTCAGCGACTTTTGAACCCGCTATCATTAGGCACTCTCCGGTGCTGTAAGCATTATCCACACAAGATTGAGTATGGATCTTTCCGGCCTCCATTACTTTAACTGCATTGGCAGCGGCAGATTGCAGAGCTTCAGTCATCGCCTGTATTTCTTCAGTGGATTCATGAGTTCGTTGTGCGAGAGACCTAACTTCATCTGCTACTACCGCGAAGCCGCGGCCTGTTTCGCCAGCTCGTGCAGCCTCGATCGCGGCGTTCAAAGCTAATAGGTTGGTCTGTTCAGAAATGTTTCTGATGACGCCAAGAATGGTGTCAATTTGTTGAACATCGGCTTCAAGTTGGCTAATGACTTGGCTGGCTTGTGTCATATCATCCGAGACGCTGCTGATTGCACCAATGGTATTGCGCATCATCTCGTTACCTTGATTTATTTGAGTATTTGCTTCGTGAGTCAGGTCTGAGGTTTCTGCA
>NZ_LWGA01000087.1:0-923 GCF_001635235.1 Oleiphilus sp. HI0117
AACTTAAGCTTTTCAGAGTGGAGCCAAGTCTTCGGTGACGCAAAGATGACAACCGCATTACTTGATCGACTAACGCATCACTGTCACATCATTGAAACAGGTAACGAAAGTTACCGCTACAAAGAATCTACTAATAAACGAATTTAAAACTGGAAATAAAAGAAAAGTTCAGGCCGTAATCTGGCCTCTCAGGCGGGTCAAAATTAAGTGCAAAAGCAGGGTCAGTTTTACATGCAAATTAACAGGCGGGCTGCCGTATTGCCTTTATACCAGGAGTAGAGGCCGATGCTTAAACATATGACTTGTGAAAGCATGGTTACGATTGTGCTGATGCTAATGATGTATTCGTATTCGATAATAAAGCAGAGTAAGCTTGTGGCAAAAGCTAGCGCCGCCAAGACTTTAATTGACAGGTCAAGCTTGAGAGACAGCACTCTTAAGTTGATGTAGGCGCGACAATATAAGAAGCCGAATGCAACGCTCATATTCATGAAGAAGGGGATGCTGATTTTCTGCCAATAGAGAGAGTTTGGCCATAAGGCTTGGAAGGCAACCCCTTTAATCCCACCCAGGTACAAGAAAAAGCAGATAAAGATACCGCTTAACCAGATATACATGACGTCTCTTAGGAATACGGCATTTACTGCTGAAATAAATAGCGCAAGAATTACGATCCCATAGAGAATGCCGAGCAGTAGCTTAACTTTATCTATTTCATGAAAGAAGGTGTCATTGGGCCATATTTGAAGGGGGACAAACATCGAACTAGAGGTATCGATGCGCATATAAAAAGTTTGGCTTTCGTTGGCTGGCGTGTTGTGTAAAAAAACGATATTTCGATAATCGATGTCTCGTTGCTCAAAGGGATAAGCATCACCTGCGATTTCTTTAGTATACTCGCCCTCACTATCTGGTATGAAGTA
>NZ_LWGA01000088.1:0-1153 GCF_001635235.1 Oleiphilus sp. HI0117
AGCGAAACACCCAGACTCTTCAAGCTTCCACGGAAAATAAGACTGTTAACCAGATTCAAAAAGCACTTGCGATAGAAGACAAGATAAGCTCATAGTAACCTGAAATAATTGGTACGGAATGCCGACATAGAAAAGGTCATAATTAGTGTGAATTAAAACCACTAAGCTTTTCTAGTGATGAGCTATTTATTTGGCTATTTTGCGGACATCGTGAACTCAGCAGAACATCACTTTATATGTTCACCATAAAAACTAAACTCTCTCAGAATACTAGTTCTGCGAATCCCAGTTACGCTTTCACAATCAAAACTCAGAGAAGCTCGTTTATAATCACATCGGGGTTACTTACGAAGCGGTCTAGTTCCAAAAACTCTTCTTCGTTTGCACTAATATTTTTGGATTTTGACAAAAAAGCAGCTTCTACCGCAACTCTCGGAGTGAGCTTTGTTTTTCCATTTTTCATGCGGCTAAGTTGGCTTTGCGTAAGGTTAAGTAGCACGCATAACTCTCTTGTATTTTTTGCGCCTTTTGCGCGAGCGATAAAATCCAATACATTCTTGGCGTGCTCTTCGTCCTGGTGAATAATTAATTCAATAGCTATATACAGCTCGCGATTTGAAGATAGAGAACTGGAAAGCTGAGAAATCAGTTTTCCCCATTTTTCTGCATCAGCCTTGTATAAGATTTCAACAAGCTTGATCCTATCTTCTTGATCTAGTGATTGCTCTGCAGCAGTCTCATATTTCGAGTTGAGATGTTCATAAAACGGAGCTACCACTTTCAAGGAACATTCGTCTGTGATTAATCGTAAAATAGTATCGGCTGAAACTTCACACTCTGGCTCTCGGACAAAAGGAACATCATCAATTCCGCGCAAAAATTGACTGTTACTAGCATCACGAACTTTTTTCGCTAGGTTATCAGGTAACAATGCCTCTACCCCCCTACGTGCTGCAGCAAACCCAAGCTTATCTAGAATAACTAATCTTGCTCGCCAAGGGAGACTCCCCTCTTTTCGCTCAACTTTAGTAATAGTTGCAAGGGGGATGCTCAGCCGCTCAGAAAGAGCGTTAGTTGACTCAACATCAAACTCTTTTTTTAGCCTTTTTATAAGATCGTAATCAGACACAGAATTATTACCTAGATTTAACAC
>NZ_LWGA01000089.1:0-868 GCF_001635235.1 Oleiphilus sp. HI0117
AGCCGCTAGATTGGTGCGCTGTATTTCCGGATCGGTAAACTCAGGTCGTGAAATAAAGTCGTCTTCACTGTAAAGTCGATAACAAATACCTTCAGCAATCCGCCCACAACGACCCTTTCGTTGATTTGCACTCGCTTGGGAGATTGACTCGATAGGCAAACGCTGTAATTTTGAGCGATACGAATAGCGGGAAATCCGCACGGTACCGGGGTCAATTACATAGCGGATACCAGGCACTGTAATTGAGGTCTCAGCGACATTAGTAGAAAGGATGATTCGTCTGCCAGAGTGAGGTTGAAACACCCTGCTCTGGTCTTTGGTACTTAACCTGGCATATAAGGGCAGTATCTCGGTGTCACGCCATTCATAATCATTAAGGGTCTTGGCGATCTCTCTGATCTCTCGCTCGCCAGGTAAGAAAACCAAAACATCGCCAACTTGCCAAGAGCGTTGGCGTTCTTCGTCTTGAATCTCCTCGACCACTGTAGCTATCTGCTCACCAAGAGATAACTCTTGTACATCTGCACCAATAGATGGGCGGTAATTCACGTCAACCGGATAACTTCGCCCTGAAACAGAAAATATTGGCGCGCCAGTAAAGAACTCCGAGAACCGGTCTACGTCGATCGTGGCAGAGGTAATAATGAGTTTTAATTCAGGTCTTTTCAGCAGAACGCGTTTTAAGTAACCGAGTAAGAAATCAATATTTAAACTACGCTCATGCGCCTCATCAATAATAATAACTTCATAACGATTTAAGTAACGGTCAAACTTGATTTCATTTAAGAGAATACCATCCGTCATGACCTTTATTAGCGTACTATCACTAACTTGATCGGTAAAACGAACTTGATAGCCAACCAGATCA
>NZ_LWGA01000090.1:0-14534 GCF_001635235.1 Oleiphilus sp. HI0117
ACAACCATTGATAATAAAAGCGATTGTCTCCCTCTAAAGTAGCCTCATCAACATCGATTAAGCGTTGATACAATTCGGGGTGAAGACTCTCTGCATCCAATTGAACAAGGCGATATGCAAACGACAGGTTTTCAGGGAAGTCTTCCGAACCTTTATTCAATACATCTTTAGCGACAGCCAACTGTCCGTGATCAACATGTAGTTTTGCAGCATTCAGATATAAACCTTCACTTTTCAATCCGTATTCAATTGCACTCAAATAAACTGATTGTGCTTCTTCAAAACGTAATAGTTGGTACAACAATTTACCTAATTGCATGCGATAACTTAAATTTTCAGGTTTCTTCCCAACACATGCTTTCAGACATTCAACCGCACGTTCAAATTCCTTAGCCTTTACCAAGACCTCGGCATATTTTCCTGATAATTCAATATCATCTTGTACTGAAAGATAAGCTTCGAAAACCTTTGCTGACTCAACAATCATTCCCATATCAGCATAAAGACCCGCTAGTTCCAATACAAAAGTCCTATTGAGGGGCTCGGCTTGGTACACATGCAGCAGGTGTTGTTTCGCTGCTTGATTATCATTTTGTTGGCGAGCAATCGTCCCTAAAGAATAGTGAGCATCACAGTTCTGCGGATCGATCGAAAGAATCTTATTATAGCAACGACGAGCTCGAGAGAGTCTTTCAGACTGTATATACTCGTTAGCCTGCTGCATTAAGGTTTGTATTTCCGACTCGCTCATATTCCTGCCTTTCGATTTCTTATTAAAATGTAATCCCGAGATGTATTCCAACGCAGCGAGAAGACTCGCGTTAGTTTAACGTGGCATAACCTCAACGATCTGAACCATATCATCCTCTTTAGTTCGGGATGAAGAAATAGATTGCTCTAAATCAAACTCATACTCTTTACGTTCACCACTGCGATCAATTGCTAGTGTTTCGAAATCAAAAAGCTGGGTATCCGCTAACTGGGAAGGCGATACATTCTGTAAGGCTGTGAAAATTGACTCAATTCTTGAAGGGTGTTCTTTTTCCCATTGAATAAGCATTTTCTTAATGGATTGACGCTGGAGATTTTCTTGCGAACCACAAAGATTGCACGGAATGATCGGGTAAGCCTTCACCAGAGCAAACTGCTCAATATCTTTCTCACGACAATAAGCCAGCGGCCTAATCACGACATTTCGCTTGTCATCAGAAAGCAGTTTAGGTGGCATAGCTGACAACCTTGAACCATGAAACATGTTCAGAAACATGGTCTCAACGATGTCATCTTTATGATGGCCTAAAGCTATCTTATTCGCTTTAATCTCCTCAGCAAAGGAGTATAAAGTACCACGACGTAAACGTGAGCACAGGCCACAGGTTGTCTTGCCTTCTGGTATCTTGGACTTAACGATGGAGTAAGTATCTCGATCAATAATATAATATTCAATATCAAGTGATTCCAGATACTTAGGAAGGACATGGTCAGGAAAACCTGGCTGTTTCTGGTCAAGGTTTACGGCGACTAGGTCGAAACTGATCGGAGCACTCTTTTGCAGACTCATCAGAATGTCTAGCATGGTGTAGCTGTCTTTTCCGCCCGACAAGCAAACCATAATACGATCACCGTCTTCGATCATATTAAAGTCGGCAATGGCCTTACCCATGCCACTGCGCAAGCGCTTTTGAAGCTTGTTAAACTCGTATTTCTCTGAACCTGCTAAGCTCTGCATAACCCTACAACCTGACAACGACAACATTAAAGGCGCGCATTATAGCGAATTTACGGCTTTAACCCAAAGCCCGGTCTAACAAACGTTTAGCAGCGGATATTTTTTTAAACTGTTCCCCGCAGCCCCCCTTATCAGGGTGATGAATTTGAGCAAGCTTACGATACTGAAGCTTAACCTGCCTTTGGTCAGCATTAGCAGGCAAATCTAATACACTTAGCGCAGCATGCCGATCATCATTTGCCAGAAACTTACGCCAAAACTTATCGAGCAGGTCGTTTACTTCATCTTCTTCTGTTTCAAAATAGTGGCTAATATCAAGGTAATATGCCTTAACCGAATCATAAGATGATAATTCGGAAACTCCTTCTGCAAAGGGTCTTCTAGATATATTTATCAGATTGATGTCGAGAAAAAAACGCTGCTCATCTAGATAAGTGTTTTGTAGCGTGTAAAGGGCGTGTTTTAACAGAAAGTGGGCACGAAAAAGGTCTTTACTCTGACTTATATTGAACTCGGAAAACGGCTCTTGCTGAATGCATTTTAGATGTTGAATAAGCTCAATTTCTTTAACGCTAGCATGATCATCAAGATAGTTATCTATCCCCTTGATAATATCTAACAAGACATCCAAGCTAGTGAGCCTTCTTGCCTAAACGGCTTCGAGGAGGGGCGATGCCTACACCGTTCTTTTCTTTCTGCTTCACTTCATACATTGCCCGATCAGCAGACTTCAAAATATCGGCCGTTTTTTCACCATTATCAGGGTACATACTAATACCTATACTACCACCAACGGTGACCGTTAAACCGGCAACCTGTAAAGGTCTTTCCAGGTTAAACAGTACCTTTTCGGCGACTTGCCGAGCATGCGCGTTGGATTCACAATCATGCAATATCAACACAAACTCATCGCCACCAATTCGAGCTAATACATCCGCTTCTCTGACGGCCATTTTGATGCGCTGTACAACTTCACACAACACGACATCACCCACTTCATGGCCATATTGATCATTCACGATTTTAAAATCATCCAAATCAATAAACAGTACCGCAACACGCTCCTTTCTTCGCTTAGCTAATGCGATCGCTTCTTCCAGTTTTTCAAAGAACAAAGTCCGGTTACCTATCCCCGTTAAGGCATCAGAATGAGCAAGTTCTTTTAACTTATTCTCTAATGCCTTACGCTCGGTAATATCATTAGCCATGGCAACAACCCGCCCAGGTTGCAAGACTGCGTAGTGCCATTCACATAGAACAAGCTTATTCCTATTGGTCCGACTCCAACCCTCAGCAACCTTAACCTCTCGCCGATCAAACAGGTTCGCAATCATTCTACGAAACTTGTTCTGGTCTCCTAAGGGCACCACATAATCGTAAACAGATTGGCCAATGATATCTTCTGAAGCCCAAGCAAAAATTTGTTCTGCCTGATGATTCCATTCAATGATTTTGCCCTGACTATCCATAATCACCATTGCAGTGGGCGTATTATCAACCACAGTTCTAAGCCAAGAAGTGCGTTTATCCAAACGACGGTTCAAGCGCCAAACGTAAGCGAGAAAGCTCAGCAATATAATCGTAATCAGTGAGGCACCAAGCCCCCAACGTTTCACCAAGTCGGCACTAACCCCTTCCTCACTCCTGTAAAGAAAGTCGTCAAGCGAATAATCTGCAGACAGGCTGCCTTGCTCGACATAAACCTTGGCAATATGGTGCCAGCGTTTACTCGTCATATAGCCTGGGGAGATTAGCTCACTTTCTAGCAAGTCTTTCATCTTCTCTGCTTCAAACATTAAATGCGCTTTTGTATGTCGCTGGCTGTAGCGTTCATAGATCAGGTCTACAATTTCTGAGGGGTGATCCATAGCATATCGCCAGCCTTTAAAACTGGCTCGCCTAAATGCTGCAACCCGTTTAGGGTGGTGTTTGAGTTCATGAATCGTAGTAAAAAGGTTGTCACCATAAAAATCGACCCCGGAATCTTTTGGTCGAAACAGCGTGTACGGCTCTCCCAAACGCTCAAACTCAAACACTTCATCAGTGGTATAAACAGACATAGCTGCAACCCTACCCGCCATCACATCTGAAGTATTAAAACTGTGCTTAACAATTTTGAGCGTATCACGCGATAAACCTTCTTTGGAAAGATAAGCCATTAACTCAGCCGAGTTGGCTTCAATCATAATAGGTTTGTTGCGTAGGTCTTGTACTTGCTGAATGTTTGAGTATAAGTTGCTCTCAGGCAAACTGGCGGAGCTTAACAAAGCAAGAGGAGAATGTTGGAATATAACCCCTAAAACGACAACAGGCTTAAAGTGGTTGTGTAAAAGCAGCAACTCACTGGTGCCAACTCCAAATTCAGCCTCACCATTAACGACGACTTCAATAGGGTCCATCTCTGGCTCGGCTTCCCGAATGGCGACATCCAAACCTTCTTCAGCGTAAAAACCTTTTTCCAGCGCCGCATAATAACCCGCAAATTGAAACTGATGTTTCCATTTGAGCTGTAGAGTTACACTTTCGCTGGACAAAGCATAGGGCACAGATGCCACCAACAAAGTCAGACTGAAAATCCAATTCTTAATCACATAGAAGCTCCTGCCTCTCGCCTCTTAGCACTGAAGGGCTATTACTATATTGTTCACTTCTCGACAATTTCCTAATATTATGCGCGACAATAGTGAAAACTACTATCCTTAAAGTCTAGCATTCAACTATCACTGACGCTTAATTTTGTTCAGTTTTTACGCGTCCGACGGCATCTAACCAGCCGCTATAGAGTTTTTTTGCATCTTCTGGACAAATATCAGGTGAAAAACGTTTATCAAGATGCCACATATCTGCAATCGTCTCGACGCTTTCAAATAAACCGGCCTTTAAACCAGCCAAGTATGCCGCACCTAATGCCGTGGTCTCGACAATTTCAGGCCGGTCAACCGAAACATTCAGAAGGTCAGATAGAAACTGTACAACCCAGTCATTGACCACCATGCCTCCATCTACTCTTAAAGTGTTTACTTGCGCACCATCTTTCTCCATCGCGTGGAGCAGATCCCTTGTCTGATAACACACTGACTGTAGGCCAGCTGTGACGATTTCTTCTATCCCCGTATCTCGAGTTAAACCGAACAAAGCACCTCGTGCATTCGGATCCCAATAAGGCGCACCTAAGCCAGTAAAGGCTGGTACCAGATAAACCGAATTGTCATAACCAACCTTCTTGGCCATCGCCACCGTTTCACTAGCATGAGAGATAAACTTTAAGCCATCACGCAACCATTGCACTGCCGCTCCTGCAACAAAGATGCTGCCCTCCAGAGCGTATGTCACTTCAGAATTCAGACGGTAGGCAACAGTAGTCAGTAAACGATTATTGGAGCGTAGTGGCTTCGCACCCGTATTGGCAATCATAAAGCAACCTGTTCCATAAGTGCTTTTGATCATGCCTGGCGTAAAGCAAGCCTGCCCTACCAAGGCGGACTGCTGATCACCTATCATACCGTAGACAGGCATAGAGATACCGAAAAGCTCAGCCTCGGTGTCACCAAACTCATCACTGCTATCCTTGACCTCAGGCAACAACTGTTCCGGGACATCAAAAATCTGTAACAGTTCTTTATCCCACTCTTGTGTATGTATATTGAACAAGGAAGTTCGAGAGGCGTTCGTGGCGTCACTGGCATGCGACCGACCACCGGTTAAGCGCCATAGCAGGAAAGTATCGACAGTTCCAAACGCCAAGTCCCCTTCGCGAGCTCGTTCATCAGCATCATCGACATTATCAAGAATCCAACGAATCTTACTCGCTGAGAAGTATGGGTCTACCAACAAGCCAGTCTTTTCAGAAATAGTATCTTCCAAGCCTTTATCTTTCAGGCTCTGGCAAAACTCAGAGGTTCGGCGATCCTGCCAAACAATTGCCGGATAGATTGCCTTTCCTGTCTTTCTATCCCAAACAATCGTCGTCTCCCGCTGATTGGTAATACCGATCCCCATTACCTGGTCGGATTCAAGATCTAATTTGGCAAGAACTTGCTTGATTACGCTGACAGTCGTACTCCATATTTCTTCTGGATCATGTTCGACCCATCCATCGTTTGGAAAGTGCTGGGTAAATTCAGCTTGCGCAGTAAACGCTACACGGCCTTGGTGATCAAATAGTAAAGCACGTGAGCTTGTCGTCCCTTGATCAATAGAAAGAATGAACTGAGCCATATTATGATCCCTAAAAATATTATTTTGTCGTATAGTTCAATACACTTACATGTGTAAATGTTATTATTTCAATATTAGCCAGGTGTGCAGGTGAAGGGTTCTTCTATATTGCACGACCTATGCTTTCGTTAACTGTTTATAAGAAGTCTGCGTTACCATGAAACAAAGTGAAAGACACTCTCGTATCATAGAGATCGTAAGTAGTTCCGGGTTTGCAACAATTGAAGAGCTTGCCAGCAAATTTGATGTTACACCACAAACCATTCGTCGAGACTTAAAAGAGCTCGACAACGAAAACAAGATCCAACGTTTTCACGGCGGCGCTGGCCTTAGCTCCACTATTTTAAATACCTCTTACTCTAACCGTAAAGTTGCTTTCCTCAAAGAAAAGCAGCGTATTGCTGAAGCCGTGGCGCTAGAGATTCCTGACCACTCTTCTATCTTCATCAATATCGGCACCACCACTGAAGCAATAGCCCAGACACTTCTCAACCACAATAACCTCACGGTGATTACTAACAACCTTCACGTAGCGAGCATCTTGAGCACCAAAGATGACTTTACAATTATTATCGCGGGCGGTGTTGTCCGCAATCGTGATGGAGGTGTAATGGGTGAAGCAACGATAGATTTCGTCAGCCAGTTTAAAGTCGACTACGCGATCATTGGTATCAGCGGTATCGACGATACAGGTGACCTGCTCGACTTCGACTATCAGGAAGTGAGAGTTTCTCGAGCAATTGTCGAGAACTCCCGCAATATTTTCCTTGCCGCTGACCATTCAAAATTCGGACGGGATGCCTTAACTCGGCTTGGTAACATTGCCGAAGCTCATCATATATTTACCAGTGAAACACCACCGGAAAGCATCGTAAGTATTCTGAATAAAGAAAATATCAAGCTTACCGTCGCCTAACCCCTACCAATTCAACCCTGCATCGACGCCTTACTGAACCTGCGTCGATGTTTGTTTATCACTTCTACATAGCTATTTTTCACGCGCCATTTATAACAATTCACGCCGTCCTATTCTAAGATTATTTTCAATTAATTTTCAGAAAGCCTAATTCTGTCACGCTTTTTCGAAAAACTGTTGAACAATTATTACATTTCGCCTAGCCAAATGTTCGTTTTATGACATAATATGTAAAATTATTAACGTTTTTGAGGTTTATATGAACATTAGCAGTGAAAAAAAGGAACTTTTCTATGATTTAGCTATTGTTGGGGGTGGCATTAACGGGGCTGGTATTGCTGCCGATGCCGCTGGCCGAGGCTTAAAAGTGTTCTTATGTGAACAAAATGACTTGGCTTCAGGTACATCTTCCAGCAGTAGCAAGCTAATACATGGTGGACTAAGGTACCTGGAACACTACGAGTTCAGACTAGTTAAAGAAGCGCTGGCAGAAAGAGAAGTACTGCTTAATAAAGCACCTCACCTTGTCTCACCCCTGAAGTTCGTCATGCCTCACCGCCCTCACCTTCGCCCTGCATGGATGATCCGCTGTGGCTTGTTTATGTATGACCACTTGAGCAAACGAAATACCTTGCCCAAAGCACGGAAGGTGAAATTTGATGGTCATGCACCTTTTACAAACTCGATCACCAAAGGCTTTCAATATCATGACTGCTGGGTCGATGATTCACGTTTGGTAGTTATGAATGCGATAGATGCCCATAATCGTGGTGCAAGCATTGAAGTTCAATCACAGTGCCATAACTTGAGCTTCGACAAAGATCTTGGTCGTTGGCGCCTAAGTATCTTCAACAAGATCGAACAGCGCAGCTACGATATTCTCGCAAGCAATATCGTTAATGCCTCAGGCCCCTGGTTAAACAGCTTTCTTGATTCAGCGGCAGAAGATATTAAACCGGCTCGAAATATTCGACTGATTAAAGGCAGCCATATTATCGTTCCCCGCTTTGAAGAACTGGATGAAGCTTACATTCTACAGAACGAAGACAAGCGTGTGGTATTTGTACTTCCCTATCTTGATCACTTTTCAATAATCGGAACCACCGATAAAGAATACCAAGGAAAGCCAGAAGACGTAGCAATTGAAGAGTGGGAAGTTGATTACCTGATTAAGGTATACAATCAACATTTCAAACGTTCGATTTCTCGTGAAGATATCCAGTCTACCTATTCTGGCGTCCGTCCACTGTGTGATGATGAATCAAACGACCCCTCAGCAATCACCCGTGATTACACGCTAGAACTCCATCAGGAAAGTGAAAGCAACGCCCTGCTTTCAATCTATGGCGGCAAAATCACCACTTACAGAAAGCTTTCAGAAGCGGTTCTAAACAAGCTGTCGCCATTTATTAAGGAGCTTGGTAAACCTTGGACTGCAGATGAACCGATGCCCGGAGTTCAGTTCGTTGGTCAAACAAGAGAGCAGATAGAACAAGCTATTAACAAGAAAGCGCCATGGCTAACTCATACTCTCGTACAACGCTACCTCAAATCATATGGCACCCTTTGCTTTAGCTTTCTAGCGAACAAACAAGGCATGAGCGATATGGGAGAATACTTTGGTGCCGACTTATTCTCTGCAGAAGTCGACTACCTGATTGAACACGAATGGGCACGCTCAGCTGAAGATATTCTCTGGCGCCGCAGCAAACTCGGTTTGTTTTTGAATGAAGAGGAAATTTCGAAGCTTAAACTGTATTTTGAGGGGCGTTTTTCTGGGCTCGCATCAAAAAAGCCAGCCAAAGCGGCGACTGAAGTCGCTGCTTAGGCATTCACCCTAAGCTCGTGGTAGAGGCATCAATGCTTCGATTGCGGGCTATGATCATTAGCGAGGGGCGGAACCCTCTGCTTACGAGCGGGGGTTAGTATCGTATTTCTGGGATAGCGACCATACTTGTAGGCAGAGGCCTCCGTGCCTCGCTGGCGGGTTAGCACGAGTTCGATCATTAGCGAATGGGCGGAACCCTCTGCCTATGGATAGCAAATAAATTTGGGCTAGCCTGGGAATAACTCTATTGGATAGCTAATCGTTGCCTGATCGACACCTGACTTCTGTCCGAAGTTGACTAAGCGCAGACGCTTACAAATTTTGCTTTCCAGTCTTGGCTCATTCAGTGTTGACTCTACTGCCGAACAGCTAGAGACCTGACCACTTGGCTCAACGACTAGCTGTGCAGTAAAGGCTCCTTGCAGTGAAGGCTTCTTACGCAGTGCGCGATTATAAATACTGTTAATCGCAGATTTATTGGCGTCCATGGTGCGACGAATATCTTCACGAGTACGCTGAGCAACCATGCGCTTCGCATCCAGTTCTGCCAGTTCAAGCGCGGTTTGAATTTCTTCAGCTTTTTCTACTTCCGTCATCTCTCTTGAGGCCAATTCCATTCTCTGTGTTTCTTGCGTCAACTTGGTTTCATCAATGCCTGCACTGCGTGAAGTTTTCGCTCTTGAGGCGAGCTTATCTTCAACTTTACGAGCAATAGGTTTTGCCGAAATCGTTTTGGGCGTATCGAGTTTAACGCTATCAGCTAAGCTACTTAGTGCAGACAACTGATTACTCATCGCTAGCAAACCAGATGTTTTGGCTTTCTCTCGTGCCAACTGAATATCTTTTGCTTTCGGCTTAATTTTTGGCTTGGGCTTTTTCGCTATTTGAGCCTTAGGTTTTGGTTTCGGTTTTGGCTTCTCAGCAACTTTCTTCTCAGGCTCAACCTTCTTAATCTCTTTCTTAATCTCTTTTTTAAGGACAGGTTTAGGCTTTTCTTTTTTCTTAAGTATGACCTTTGCTAGTTGAGGAGGCAGGGCTTCCAGCTCTTCCCTATCTTGCTCAGGTAAATCCACCCACGAGACATAAACAGCGATTGCCAAAAATACAGGAATAACCGCTGCGGTAATCTTCCCTAAGCGTTCACTCTCACCTGCTTCGGCATTCCAGGCTGGCCCTAATTGATTAAACGCCATGATTAAGCCTCCTGCTCAACATGCTTATTAACCGCAAGTGAAATGCTGGCATAACCAGAATCCACACAGGTTGTCATAATTTTCTTTAACAGCTCATATGGCAACTCTCGATCGGCAACGATAGTGATTGGACGCCCTTCTGGCGCGACTGCGCTGTTAGACTTTGAAGCCTGATAGTCTAACTCAGCCTTAAGCAGAGGTTCTACCTCTCCTTGAAATTCACGAAGCTCGGCGACTTTAACGATCGCTCGGCCACCGACAAGAATATCGTCGTGAGTCACGGCTAATGCCAGCGCATCTTTTGGCATTTGATCAGCATTAGAAACCGGAAGCTTGACCATATTGTTCTGGTTCAATACTTGTACATCACTTGAGGAATTTACCATCAAGAAAAACACAAGAATCGTAAAGATGTCCATCAAGGATACCAGGTTTAACTTACCCTGATTCTTACTACGGCGTTGGTGACGCTGGATACGCTTGGCTTTTGCTGATGTTTTCATGATCTAACCTTCCCATCAGTTAATTCGGTCTTGGCATCCGCAACACTTTCGTTTGCATCAACAACTTCCGGCGCATCGGCTATCGACACTTCCGGGAATAACTCGGCATTCACTACACTTCCCGCAACAACGGTACGGTAAGATCGCACCTTATCCATCACAGACACCAAGGTCTGATAGGAAGTGTCTTTTCGTGCCATGACAGTAATATCTTTCTTTTCCGGAATACGCGATTTCAGCTCCTGCATCACTTGCCCTAACATCGCAAAGTCGTAAGCCCCAGTACTTACGGCCGCGTTGTCAGAGCTATTATTTGCAACTGAATTCCGCTTTAAACTATCTATTTGCTTAATCACACCGCCTTTATTGTCGGCAACCACCAACTTATCTTCCAGAATCATTACCTGTAACTGCAATGACTCATCATCCTGAGCTGAGCTTTGGTCTTGAGTTGGAAAGTTCAACTCAAGTACACTCGTATGAGCAAAGATCATATTGATCAGCAAGATTGGTACAAGCACGATCATTAAATTCATAAATGCCGTGATATCCAGATCTGCTTCACTTCGTAAGCGTCGATGTTTGCGTTTCATAGTCGAGTCTGCCTATTTCGCTAAGGATTGATCAATAAAGTTGGTTTACAAAGACCAACTAAACAGCGGCTGCCGCATTAAGCCCTGAGTCAGCACTTGGCGACTGTGTAGCCTTAGCAGGTGCTGGAACCGAAGCTGATCGGTCACTTAATAAGTTCATCACTTTAATGCCCGCCATTTCAAAACTATCGACAATCTCGTTAGTCTTTGTTTGAAGTACTGAGTGAACGAGTAATAAAGGAATCGCCGCAATCAAACCGAATGCAGTCGTGTTCATCGCTACTGAAATACTTTGTGATAGCAAGCTAGCTTTTTGTGCAGGATCGGCCGAGGCAACCGCTGTAAATGCAGCGATCAAACCAATGATCGTGCCCAACAAGCCGAGCAAGGTTGAAACGTTAGCTAAAGTCGCTAGATATTGCGTACGTTTTTCTAAACGCGGCATCGTTTCCAGCAAGCCTTCTTCCATCGCATATTCAATTTCTTCACGTGGCTGTCTGCGGCCTAATCGAACCAGACCCGCACCGATCATATTCGACATGGCGGTCTTAGACGAAGAAGCAAACTTTACAGCCGACTTAAAGTCCTTCCCGCTAATCATACGGTGAAGCTTATTAAAGTCCTGGCGGTTATTACGCTTAGCGACACTCAGGTAAACATAGCGTTCAATTGCAATCACCAAACCAACTACCAAAATGATTGAAATCGGATACATGAAGAATCCGCCTTCCTGAAAAAATCGAATTATTGTCTCGATCATAACAATTTACTCCTGGGGGTTTTCTTTGCTTTATGCCTTGTAGGCCATTTAAAATTTATACAATCATCAAGTGCACTTCGCTGACGATTGCAAACAATTGTGAAAATTGTAGATTGAAAAGAGAGAAAAGACGGTTAGATCACGAAAGGATTTGTTGCGAATTGTGTTCATGTTCTTCCATGCACATACTTTGTGTGACTCCTGTCATAGTTTGACGCCATATAGGCCAATATACCTTCTTTTAGCTTACAAGAACCTGTCTAAGTGATGAATCCTACTTTGGTATTGCGGGCACAGTAGTCGCTTTTACATTCTGTTTGCTGAAGGCTTCATGGTAACTTTGCATTCTCAGAAAGCTGGCCCGGTCAAGCGGCTGAATAGGACGTGACGATGCCAAGGTCTGCTCAGGTTCATCAAGAGAGTAAACCTTTGCTGGCTGCCAAGGAACCAAATACAAAACGGTAGGAAGCTCTTGGTTCCCTCGAATAGTCGCCCCTTCGATTGCGATCACAGTTCCTTCTGCCGCCACAACTTGCGTTAAAATAAGACAAGTCAGTAGCATTAAACATTGAGTTAATTTCATATCCTACAACTCCTTATTGTCTATTTTTGATATCAAAGATCCAGTCTTTTACCTGAGGGTCTGGCTCATCAAGTAAAGACTGATATTGCTCGTATAAAGGCAAAGCGTCCGCAAACTGCCCACGATATAAATCCAACAAGATACCCAAGTTTCTAATGGCTGTTATATCTTCAGGGTTCTGATCCAAAGCCTGGCGATAATAGCTCTCCGCCTGATCGAAATCGCCTTTCTCCCGCATAATTTGACCGAGATAGTTGAGTGCCGGGCCAGTAAACTTTGCCAAGTTATCCAAAATCTCAGCCCGCTTGTCTGTAGGCAGATCTATCGACGCCTTGTTATCAGCCTTTTGTTTGTTCTCCTGCCCAAGCGAGTCCTTCAGAGCGAGCACTTTCGATAAGTATGACTCAGCCTCTTCTACATTTCCCAACCACCAGCTACTAATGCCAAGGTTCAAGAGAGGCCCAGGGTACCAGGGGTTTTGCTGATGTATTTCTGCCAGAGTATGAAAGCTATCTTCAAGCTCATCGTTACCTTTGAATACCCCGGCAGCCATCGCTTGGTCCGATGAACTCTCTAGTGACTTCATCGTTTCAACAGCGTCTTGATATTGTGAAACTAATGCTTGTCGCGAATCTTCAGCGGCGATTGATTCCTTATCTATTTTTCCTTTTGTTGCACAGGCACTCAAGATAAGGCACAGACAAACCATCAAAAAACATGACATTGATTGCCTCAAACAGATGAATAGACCCTTAATACAAGTCATAGATGATCTCGCTCTTTAATTCAGGCTTATCGTAACGCCCTGGTAGCAATTCTTTTAAGGCATCAAAACTATTCTGAACCCAGTCATCGTAGATACCAATCCAAGACCTACTGGAGTTCTGTTCATGAATTTCAATAGCACTGTCTTCAAAGGGATAAGCTTGTTCTTCAAGAAGAATTTCGTACTGCTCTAGCTCCAGCTCGTTCAGGCCTGTAGGGCGATCAGAATCCATTAAGTCGCGACTAAGCTGAGCATAAATATCAGCCATGCGATATCCAGCTTCGGTTGAGAACTGAGAGACACCATAACTCGCCGTCTTTTGATAGGCTTTCATAGCTTTTTCCAAAGCTTTGGTTTTTTTAATCATGGTTTCGTTTAGAGGTAGTTTTAACTTGATTCGTTTGTACTGAATAAAGGCATCATTAGCCAAAACACTCGCAGCACCTGCCGCCAAGAAGCGCATACGGTCATCTGCAGCATCACCCAAGCTATCGACCTTCTTCATTTGTTTAGCTAACCAAAAGCGTCGCTTCAGGGGTTTATCCGTTTCTTTATAAAGTTGCGCCAAACGATGAGTCACCTCCATATAGACATCAGCTGGCTCGGCATAGGTATTCGCATAAAGCCGGTAACTGAGTATCGCCTCTTTCTTGTTGTCAGCCTTATCGTATAGCTCCGCTACGATAAACTGAATATCCTGCTTTTCCTGCTCGGTTTTTGCCAGCTTACGCATAATACGCAATTCTCCGGCCGCTGCTTCCCACTGTTCGGTTTCACGATAAGCCAAAGCCATTTTAGCAGGCAGCGTATCGAGTAAATTATGCTTTGGGTAACGCTTTCTGAAGTCTGAAATAACGTCGATAGCACGATGCCATTCTTTTAATTCAATCAAATAACCTGCGGCATCATATTCTGCGCTGGCTCTGAGGGTGGAAGTCGGAGCAACAAGCCCCACGCGAAGAAACTCGTCAACGGCTAGCAAAGTCTGCCCATCTGCCAACTTCGCCTCTGCCTGCTTAAAGACACTCGCAGCCAGGCTTTCAATTGTTGCAGCCCGGCGCTTGTCCTTTGCAGGCATTTGGGTCAATACCTCTTGATACGCACCTTCTGACAGAACAAAGTCATTTAAAGCATACAAACTGTGCGCTTTAATCAAACTACTTTCTAATAAGGTTTGTTTATCAAGCTTGGGCGCACCTTCAAACGAAGTCGGCCAGTCAATCAGGCGCTGAGCCAAAGGTAATGCCCCCTGATAATCTTTCCTGTCAAAATACTCAGAGCTCACGAGGTACAAAACCGGAACCGCTCTATTGTCTTGCTTGTGAATATCAACAAAACGCATTTGAGCCTGCTCCCGCTTAATACTTAAGCTTTCCAGAAGAGCTTGCCTTGCCTCTTGCTCTGTTGGCAGCTTATCTTTTGGCAAGGCTTTGATGCTCTTTAAG
>NZ_LWGA01000091.1:0-972 GCF_001635235.1 Oleiphilus sp. HI0117
CTTCCGCTTTTGATTGTCGCAAATAGTGCCTTAAATCGTTGGAGCTTTGAAGATATATTGTCTACCTATGATTTAACTGAGACCGCGTTAATCCAGCATCTTGCCAAATTAGATCGCCTAAAGTTGATCGAGTTGTTGCCTGGAAATCGCATAAAGTTATTAGTTGATAGAAACTTCAGTTGGCAAAAGAACGGCCCTATACAGCGGTTTTTCGAAGAAATTCTAGTGAATGAGTTCTTTAACTATAGGTTTGATGAGCCCAGTGACAAACGACAGTTTGTGGTGGGGATGCTCTCTAAAGCCTCTAACCTGATCTTTCAGAGAAAGTTGGATCAACTTGCAGAGGAATTTCATCGCTTACATGTAGAGGATGAAAAGTTGCCTGTTAAAGAGCGATTCGGTACTAGTGTTGTCACAGGTATGCGTCGATGGGAGCCTTTGGCTTTTGAGAAGATGCGCAGAAAAAAGGATCTGCGAAAGTTTTAGTATTGATGGGGTAGTTTGAGGTGTGGGCTGATCTATGAAAACCGAGTTCATAGATCAGCATTGGTTTCGTTTTTTAGGGTGTTTTATGAACGCTTTGATTGAAGCTTTCGTGATAACACCGCCGCGATGAGCAGCAATAACATCATCCAGGGGCTAGATGAGCCTCCACCAGAGCTCGGGTAAGCGCGGGTGTTGTTGAAAGCTGGTTGATGGGCATCTTTACGATGGTCTCTTACCGGCTGGCTTGCGCGTTGTTGTTTAGCCTGCAATTCTTTCTTTACGCGTTTGGCGTTATCTCTTGAAATGTTAAGCTGCTTGAATACCTCTTCTCTCACAACAATCATCGAAGTGTAGTCGGTGACTAAACCATATTGTTTGGCAATGTCGATGATGGCTTGTTTGGCATCTGCATCTTCGCCTAGATAGTCAATTTTATTCTGCAATGCTTCAATGCTCGCGAACGCCCATAACCTTTCTATCTCAGGG
>NZ_LWGA01000092.1:0-1056 GCF_001635235.1 Oleiphilus sp. HI0117
CAATGGCGGGTATCCCCTATCACTCCGCTGAGAATTATATTGCAAAGCTTGTTCGATCTGGTTTGTCGGTTGCTGTCTGCGAGCAAACAGGTGACCCGGCAACAAGCAAGGGGCCGGTTGAGCGTAAGGTAATGAGAATTGTCACTCCCGGCACGCTGACTGACGAGGCATTTCTAGAAGAGCGGCGTGACAATTTGCTCTGCTCAATTTCCTTTGGTGATGAGGAAGCCTTTGGTCTAGCCTACCTAGACCTGAGTGGCGGACGCTTTTCTGTGTCGCAAGTTCGAGGCTTGCCCGACCTAATAAGCGAGTTGCAGCGTATTAGACCGTCGGAAGTTTTAATAAGTGAAGAGTTTCCATATGAAGGAGCTTTTGAGAACTTAACTGGTCTTAGACGCCAAGCTCCATGGCTTTATGATCTTGATTCCGCAAAAAGCTTATTGACTACTCAATTTAAAACGAAAGACTTAAGCGGCTTTGGTATCGATTCGATGCAATTAGCTATCTGCGCGGCGGGTTGTCTGCTGCAGTATGCAAAGGATACTCAGCGTAATGAGCTGCCTCATATTGTCACCATCAATAAAGAAGAGCGTAGTCAATACATTCTACTCGATGCAGCCAGTCGCAAGAACCTAGAAATTGACACCAACCTTGCTGGCGAAAGTAATCACACCTTGGCGTGGGCAATGGATGCCTGTAAAACTGCAATGGGTAGCCGCTTGCTTAGGCGCTGGCTCCACCACCCTTTAAGAGACCGGGAAATTGTGAATGCCCGTCTAGATTGCGTGTCTTCACTTGAGCAATCCTATAACTACGACGCCATTCAAACGAATTTAAAACAAGTCGGAGATGTACAGCGTATACTCGCCAGGATTGCGCTTAGATCTGCACGCCCTCGTGACCTATCACGACTTAGAGACACTTTAATACTACTACCCGCCATACAGGCAGATTTAAGGTCAGTTGATTGCCCAAGTCTTGGTGAAGTAGCTAAAGATATATCCGAACACCCCTCTTTAGCTGAGTTATTAGAGCGAGCAATTATCGATAACCCTC
>NZ_LWGA01000093.1:0-1010 GCF_001635235.1 Oleiphilus sp. HI0117
CGCTACCTGACCTTCATCATTAGTAATATAGCTTGTTTTAACTGGGAAGCTACGAAATACGAATTGGCTCTCATCACTTAGGTCAAGATTGTCTTCTTCAACTTCTTCAGCAGTAACAGGGAAGGATAGCTGCCAGTCAGCGTCATTCTGAACCGCTTTAATGAAGTCTTCGGTAATTAGTAATGAAAGATTGAACTGACGTAGTCGGCCGTCTTCACGTTTTGCACGTACGAAGTCCAGAACGTCAGGGTGGTGTACATCAAAGGTCGCCATTTGCGCACCACGACGCCCACCAGCAGATGAAACGGTGAAGCACATCTTGTCAAAGATATCCATGAAAGATAGAGGGCCTGAAGTGGTTGCACCTGCACCAGCAACGTAAGCACCTTTAGGGCGTAGCGTTGAAAACTCATAACCAATACCGCAACCAGCTTTAAGAGTTAGGCCTGCTTCATGGTTTTTGAGCAAGATATCATCCATTGAATCGAACACAGTACCCGAGACAGTACAGTTAATGGTTGATGTTGCCGGCTTATGCTCGCCTGCGCCGGCATTAGACATGATTCGGCCGGCTGGAATAACGCCGTTTTCTAGTGCCCACTTGAAGTCGTTGTAGACGGTTTCTCTTTTGCCCTCTTCTTCTACAGATGAAAGCGCTTTGGCAACACGCTCATAGGTAGCGTCAATGTTTTGATCGACGGCCTGACCAGTTTTAGTTTTTAGCTGGTACTTAGTGTGCCAGATATCTTGAGAAGCGTCTTGCATTGGTAATGGAGAGACAAGTGGTTCAACTTTGGCGTTCATGTATGACCTCTATCTGGAATATCATTTTTTCAGTTGTTATTAAGAGTAGGCTAAAACGGCTGAGTTAATGCTGATTAGCGCTTCTATATATAGTGTTAGTTTGGTACATCACTTTACCGCACACTGTTTCTAGCTTTAGTGGCATAAGCCGCTGACATCAAAGCTTGTTCAGTATGTAAAAACCCGAAAAAGGCTGGTCCATTGGG
>NZ_LWGA01000094.1:0-210 GCF_001635235.1 Oleiphilus sp. HI0117
AATAAGTACGAGAGGCTCGAAATAAAAATCTAGCGTGATCAGCTTCGACGGGATAACCCGGTGTATGTTTCAATTTAATTGATGCTGCGTCAGAAACAAGTATTTGGGTGAGCAGCAATAAGCCGGTCAGTCCAACAATGAGTAGCGTGAGTTGATAGTCTGCAAATACTTCCATATATTGATCCTAGTACTTTCATAAGTGATTGGGTT
>NZ_LWGA01000095.1:0-1348 GCF_001635235.1 Oleiphilus sp. HI0117
AGGCGAGCTAGTAAGGCGCTAAAGGCTGGTGATGAGCTTGAACTTAATTATAACGCTGAAGTTCTCAGGCAAGCTATCCCTGAACCAAAGTTGATCCATGATGCTTATGATTACAGTATTTGGTTCAAACCCTATGGCCTGAACTGCCAGGGAAGCCGATGGGGAGACTTTGCCAGTATTAATCGTTGGGTAGAAGTAAACCTTGCTAAGCTTAGCAATACCCATGAACGACCTGTCTTTCTAGTCCATCGGTTGGACAGAGCAACCACGGGTTTAATGGTTTTATGTCATAGTAAAAAAGCTGCGCAATGCTTTAGTGAGATGTTTAGTCAGGGGAGGGTTGATAAACGCTACCAGGCAATTGTGCACGGTGATTTTTCTATCTTCCCGCAAGACTATGAAGTAAATAGCCCTGTGGAGGGTAAAGCCGCATGTAGTATGTTTTCTTATGTTGAAGGTAAGGGCGAGTATTCCCTACTTGACGTTAGATTACTAACGGGCCGCAAGCACCAAATTCGCCAACACATCTCCTCCTTAGGCTACCCGATTGTTGGCGACCGGCTATATGGTAAATCATGTGACACGGAAGCTGAGGGTGTTAGGGATCTGCAATTGCAGTCGGTATCACTGAGTTTTGACTGCCCGTTTGAACATTGTAAACAGAGTTTCAAAGTCGCTGAGCAAGATCATCTTTGTCTCTAGGCACTATTCCAATTTTTCAAAAACTAAGCCTAATCTACGCACCTGTTGACTCCCGTCATTTTCTTCTGCCGTACTCAGACTATATTGAGCACTCAATAAAAAAATCTCACTCGCCTCCTAAAGGCGGTCTTCATGTTCGTAGAGATAAGGAAGGGATATGTCTGAAATACTAAAGAATCCGGGGTGGAAGGTAGCCATCGCGGGTACAGGGATCAACCTGGCTCTAGGGGTGCTTTATACCTGGAGCATTTATCAATCCAAGATTGTTGAATCAATTGAAGCGGGCGGTGCCGGTGGATTTAATTGGGACAGAGCTTCGGTTGGCGATCCTTATGCCATCTGCTGTTTAGTGTTTGCCTTTACGATGATTCTGGCGGGTAAGTGCCAGGACTTATTAGGGCCCAGGGTAACGGCACTGATTGGTGGCGTGTTAGTGGGTGCAGGTTTGCTGGTGATTTCGCAAAGCACGAGTTATACAGCTTGGGTGCTTGGTTTTGGTGTGCTCACCGGTGCAGGTATCGGTTTTGGTTATGCTTCGGCTACGCCACCTGCACTGAAGTGGTTCCCCGGCGGGCAGACCGGACTTATTGCGGGTTTGGTCGTTGCAGGCTTTGGCTTGGCACCTGTCTATATTGCCCCCTTGGCT
>NZ_LWGA01000096.1:0-1058 GCF_001635235.1 Oleiphilus sp. HI0117
ATCAACCCATAAACTCAGTTGGGAAAGCGTTGGGATATGAGGGTGTTCAGAAGCTTCCTGAAGGTCGATCGCGGCGATAGCAGTCATAAATCCGTTTTTCGCAGAAAATAGAAAATAATATTGGGGAAACGAAGTGCTACGTTAACACAGAATTTCCATCAGTGGGACAAAAATAGTAGTGAGTATTCTAGAGCGCTTTGAGGCTGGTATTTTTACGGATCTATCCTATAGTCAAAAGACTATAAATAGTATAAAAAAGCGAGCTACGAAATAATGATATCTACTGGATGTCCAGTACGTAGTCGCGAAAAAATCTAAGAGAATAGTTTAAATGTCTCGCAAGCCGATTTTTACCTCATCTTCCATTCTACTTTGCTCTATATTGTCAGCGACGGCTTGGGCCGATGGACACTCGCCGACAGAAGCAAAGCAGCCATTAAAACTAAAGGATGTGACGGTAACGGGGACCAAAGAAGGCGAGGTGAAGCTCCAAGAAGTACCGGCAGCAATTTCGGCCTACACCGAAGAAGATATGAGCGATGCTGGTATTGGAAATATCAAAGACCTGCGTATGCAAACGCCGGGGTTGAACCTTACACATAATGGCTAGTCTGCACGGCTCTACATGCGTGGTATTGGTAGTAACCTGGACTTTATTGGTTCAGACCCAAGTGTCACCGTTCACGTCGATGGTGTTTACCAATCTAGAACAACCTCAATTCTTGAAGACTTTCTCGACGTTGAACGAGTCGAAATACTGCGTGGGCCACAAGGTACTTTGTATGGTCGAAACTCTACCGGCGGTACGATTAACCTGATCACTAAAAAACCAGAAGCGGAGTCTAGCGGTAAGCTATTCGCAGAAGTTGGCTCGTATAGTTTTCGCAGCGTAGGCGGCATGATAAACGGCACAATTTCTGAGGATAAGGTTCTAGGCCGTTTAGCTGTTGTTAAGACCGATCACGATCCTTACGTCAAGAATACTGCTGCAACAGGTGTTGATGGTTTATTGGATGACGACTCTTTAGCGACTCGCGGGGCATTGCGCTTTTTGCTCG
>NZ_LWGA01000097.1:0-1192 GCF_001635235.1 Oleiphilus sp. HI0117
CTGCAGCAAATGCTACACCAGAAGAGTCTAGATATGCTTCGTCAACCATATCACCAGAAACACCGACTGTTTCATGTACATCACCAAGTGCACGGAAAATGTCACGTGTACCTTCGTCACGATAGATACCCTTACCACTAGTGATGATACCGTCAGCACCGATGTCGCCTGTTACAGCATCATCAATCACTAACTCAACTGCGTCATTCTTGATCGCGATACCAGCACCTGCTGTTTCAATTTCATCACCAGTTACAGCAGTATCACTTACACGGATTGCTGCGATGTCTGCAATGTAGTCAGCTTCAGTGTACTCTTCGGTACCACCTTCACCGTCATCAACCTGTGTACCAATTAGTGATGCATCAGCACTTGAAGACTTAACATTAACTTGCACGTTGTCAAATACGTAGCCTGTACCTTCACGAAGACGAATAGCGCGACCGATTGTATCTAGTGTTGCATTTTCAAGCGTTGGCTTAGCAATTGGTGTGCCTGAATCGTCAGTGCTGTGCGAGTCAGCTTCGATTGCACGTGAGTCAATCTCATCATCAACAACAACTTGCTGAACGTAAACGTTTGAAAGAGTGCCGATATAACCCTGGTCAGTATCGATTGAATCATCACCTGCGTTGTAGATGTACAGACCATCAACATCAACCGTACCACCCCAAAGCTCAATACCATCATCTGCAGAACCAACGATAGCGATGTTGCTAATTTGAGTACCGCTACCAACTGAACCTAGAGACAAACCATTTAGCTCTTTGTCTTTTTCAATTGCGTAACCAGAATATTTAATGATCACGTAGTCAAGAATACCGCTGTTATCCGTTGCATCTGCTACGCCATTGATTGGGCCATATGCCTGCGTGCCAGCTTCATAAGTGCGCTCGCCTTTATTGTTTTCAGAGCTACCTAGAATTGTCAGACCACCCCATTGACCCTGATCATTCTGACCAGCAGTGCCCGCGATATCCTGTGCAGAAGTAAATATGATTGGGCTATTTTCAGCACCTTCAGCAAAAATCTGCGCACCACGGTTAATAGCAAGGTAAGAAGAACCTGTCGCACCGTACAACGTCGTACCAGCAGGAATTGTTAAAGTAGTCCCGTCTAAGAAGTTAACTTCGCCGTCGATCTTATAAGTTTGACCAGCAAGTAGTGTTACATCCTCTGCGAAGTCACCTTT
>NZ_LWGA01000098.1:0-1278 GCF_001635235.1 Oleiphilus sp. HI0117
TCGCAGGAACAAAAGGCCGCGCTCCTGTGGAGATAACGATGTTACGCGTGGTGATCGTTTCACCATTAACTTTTACTCTAAAAGGGTCAATGATTTCTGCGCTGCCGGTAATGCAGTCAACACCGAGTCCCGTGAATCGCTCGATAGAGTCGTGAGGCTCAATGGTTTTAATAATCGATTGAATGCGTTCCATTACCGCAGGAAAGTCGACCTCGATATTTTCATTTGATAGACCAAATTCCTCAGCACGCTCATAGTACTTTGCCATTTTAGCCGAACGAATGAGTGCTTTACTGGGGACACAACCGGTATTTAAGCAGTCGCCGCCCATTTTATGACGCTCAATAAGAGAGACTTTTGCTTTGGTTGCTGCAGCGATCAATGAAGTAACCAGTCCTGCTGAACCTGCACCGATAACGACCATATTGGTGTCAAATTTAGACGGCTTGTCATAGTTAGCGAAAACCTTTTTAGCTTGTATGCTTTCCATTAACTTCTTGGCCAAAATAGGGAATAGGCCGAGTAGAGCAAAAGCAAACAATAAACCGGGTGATAGGATGCCTGATAGAGAATCAATCTGACCAAGCTGAGTACCGGTATAAACGTAAACAAGGGTGCCTGGGAGCATGCCGAGCTGGCTGATCAAAAAGAATTGGCGAGTCTTGATTGGCGTTAAACCCATCACTAAGTTAATAACGAAAAACGGGAATAAAGGCACAAGGCGTAAGCCAAACAGATAAAACGCGCCTTCTTTTTCAATGCCTGCATTAATTGACTTAAGGGAGTCAGCAAACTTTTTTTGTACACTTTCTTTCAGTAGTGTTCGAGAAACTAGAAAGGCTAGTGTTGCACCGATTGTACTGGCAAAGGACACCAGAATCGTTCCCTGTAACAAACCGAAGATTGCACCGCCTGCAAGTGTCATTACTGCGGCGCCAGGCAAGGAGAGAGCAGTCACAGCAATATAGATCATGACGAATATGCCAGCACTGAGTATTGCATTTTGCGAATGAAAGTCACTGATAGCCTGTTGTTGAGACTTAAAGTAGTCGAGGCTCAAGTACTGGGCAAGGTCGAAGAAAAAAAAGCAGCCAATGAGAATAACGAGCGCGACAATAAGAAGTCTTTTCTTTTTATCCATAAATCTGTATCTACCTTCAAAATGGTGGTTATTTGAATGAAGTCTAATAAGGAGTGCGTTTGTTCAGACTGCAGCTATGTCTTAAGAGTTCAATTTAATAAGTAACTATATGTTAAGAAGGGCTAGTCTACCGAGAT
>NZ_LWGA01000099.1:0-1100 GCF_001635235.1 Oleiphilus sp. HI0117
AATCACAGAATCTAACGGTTCTAGCTCAATGGCAAGTGTTTGCGGAAGCAGCTTGGCAATGATGGATGCGGGTGTACCTTTAGCTGCGCCAGTTGCGGGTATCGCAATGGGCTTGGTTAAAGAAGGTGATGACTTTGCCGTTCTGACTGATATCTTGGGTGATGAAGATCACTTAGGCGATATGGACTTTAAAGTAGCGGGTACTGACGAAGGTATTACTGCTTTGCAGATGGATATCAAGATCGAAGGTATCAATGAGCAGATCATGGATATCGCACTTAAGCAGGCACACGATGCTCGTATTCATATTCTTGGTGAAATGAACAAGGTAATTGATGCATCTCGCGAGAACTTGTCTGACAAGGCTCCTGCAATGCGTACCATGAGTGTTCACGCTGACAAGATTCGTGACGTTATCGGTAAAGGTGGTGCAACGATCCGTTCTATTACTGAACAGACTGGTGCATCAGTTGATATCGAAGATGACGGTTCTATCAAGGTATTTGGTGAAGACAATGCGAGTGCTCAAGCAGCTATCGATATGATTATGGGTATCACTGCTGAAGCTGAAATTGGTCAGGTTTACGAAGGTAAAGTTGAGCGTATCGTTGATTTCGGTGCATTCGTTAATATCTTGCCTGGTAAAGATGGCTTGGTTCATATTTCTCAAATCTCAAATGAGCGTGTTGAGAAAGTAACTGATGTTCTTGAAGAGGGTCAGATGGTTAAGGTTAAGGTTCTAGATGTCGATAACCGAGGCCGTATCAAGCTAAGCATGAAAGAATTAGCTGAAGCTGAATAAGCTTTAGTGATGAAACTTAGGTCACTTGCAGTGCATTGAGTGGCCATTAAAGGAAGGGAGGTTTGAAAACCTCCCTTTTTTTATGCTTAAAATACCTTCAATAAAAAAGAGTAGGAAACAGTGAGAGGCGGTAATGGTGGAAAATTATTCTAAGCAAGGGCAGGCGCTAGAGGCCTTTCTCATCAAACATCTCCCGCTGGCTCGTGCCGCCCAGGTTTCTATTGATGCCTATGATGGCGAAACACTAAAGGTCAGCGCACCGTTATCAGAGAATATTAACGATAAAGGCACCGCTTTT
>NZ_LWGA01000100.1:0-8807 GCF_001635235.1 Oleiphilus sp. HI0117
TCTTTCGCAGCAGCTGCCTCGGTTCCTTTATGAATTGTAAAGCAAGGCTCCGCATAACACTTATACTCACCTTTCTCATAATAGCCACCAATAAAGTCCAGCCCTTCGGGAGGCTCGGCACCAACCAACGAGGATGCACAAGCCAACACGCAATATATAACAAGACGAAGACTCTTCCTGCATTCGCGCATACAGCGACCCTTGATACTCGAAACAGCCCTACTCATCCATACCTCTTGCGTATTCTATCCATATTACATCACTCGCCAGGAGATTCTCTTACTCCAAGTCTATAGCGCGGAACCTTAAACCTTCCTCTGTAATTTGTTAAGTGCTTTAAGTCATAGTTGTGAAACGGATATAAAGTCTCTTTCGTCGTTAAGCAAAGAATTCGACCTGATTCACTGCATAGCTTTCAATGCTGCGATACAATAGCGCCTATATTTTTTACACCGAAGCAAATACGGACTGCTTTTCACAATGTTCCCTAGATTTTTCATTATATCGCTACTTTCTCTTTTCTGCGTCAGCGCTCATTCAGCAAAACTCGAGCAGAAAACTGTTTGCACATGGGACCCAGTTGGCCAGAACGGCCCAGTCATTGCATTCTTCTCAGACCTTACCCCGATTGCCCAAACCTGGGGGCTCGACCTGTCATTTATTGCTTATGAAGATGAAAATCTTGTGGCTTCAGATCTTAAGGAAGGTAAGTGTGATATCGGCATCGTTACTGCAATTCTGTCACGAGACTTTGTACAATTTGCCGGCACTCTCGATGCCATTGGCGGCATTACCTCGGAACGAAAACTTCATAAAACTCTGGCAGCCATTACCTCCCCAAAAGCCGTTGAATTAATGTCGGACGGTGACTATGAAGTCGTCGCTTCACTACCCGTTGGCTCCATGTTCGCTTTCGTAAACGACAAGAAAATTAAAGGAATCAATGACTTTAAGGGTAAAACTCTTGCGGTGCTAAATGGCGACATCCAAACGCGCATGTTTGCAGAACTCTCGGGGGCGGTTCCTATCAAGGTGACACTTTCAAATTTCTCTGAGCATTTTAACAATGGAGGACTGGATATCGTCCTCATGCCCGCGCTAGCCTATAACACCTTCGAACTATATAAAGGTCTTGGCGAGCGAGGGGGAATTCTTGATATACGCTTGTTTTACGGCATGCTCCAGGCTATCTCTATCAAGTCTGAGTTTAGCGAAGACTTCGGTACTAAAATGCGCCACTATATTGTTAACCGGATGAATAATATTTCCACCCTTATTAACAATGCCGAAAAACAGATCCCCAAAAAATATTGGATCAGAACCGACCAGTCGACCAAAGATGAGTTAGAGGATTTCTACAAGAATATTCGTTTAACGCTTAAGGTTACAGATCGCTTTGATGCCCGCGCTTTATCCTTATTATGGAAAATACGCTGCCATACCTCTCCTCATCGAGAAGAGTGCATCATGCCTAAGTAATCGACTCGCCTTACGATAGCACTAGTCACACATTCTGAGAGGGATCGTTGCTAACGAAGACTCGCCCCCCTTCCAGCGGTAGATTTGCATCGATGGCGAGTCGCACTGTCGACATGATATTCCGCAAATATCATTCGCCAGACAATGCTCTACCCGCCCTTTTCTAAGCCAAATATCCAGCATCCCTCTAACGGCCTCGACACTGCTGTCAAAGTGCAAAGCGATATCTTCCAGACTCGCCTGCTGACACTGCTGCAAATACGCTTTTATATCAGACAAAATCATAATAAAGCACCCTCAGGCTGAAGCTTGGACGCGATAGCTTCATCCTCATCGCCCTGTCTTCTTAAAACCACTATGACCAGAGCAAACAAGGCTGAAATAACGGCTAAGTGTGCGGCAGAACTTATAGGATGCTGAGTAAAGGTCGCAAGTTGATAAAACGCGGTGGCATTAAAGTAGGCGACACCTGTTGTCCACAATGCAACAAAGCCCGCCCAGGAACGCCCGGTTTCGCGGACAATTGCACCAATCGTCGCCACACAAGGAAAGTAGAGCAAAATAAATAGCAGATAAGAGAAAGCGCCTGCTTGGCCATTAAAACGTTCGACCATTTCGCCAAAGGTTCCACGGCTCACTTCCTGTGCTTCAGCGGCGGCATCGATATTGCTGATATCGCCCACATCTAAGCCTAAGGGATCAAACAGCATATCCCCTATAGCAGAAAAGTTTTCCGGTACTGTTGCCAATGCTTCACTCAGGCTAGCTCCCAGATCAAAGCCCTGCTCTTGCGCTTCACCTTCGCTCGCTAATTGCCCATATAGTGAATCCAAGGTGCCCACAACGGCTTCTTTAGCTAAGACCCCGGTAAAGATGCCAACCGTAGCAGGCCAATTTTCTTCACTAATGCCCATAGGAGAGAACATCGGCGTAAGCGTTTTGCTCACTTCGCTTAAGACCGAGTCTTCAGAATCTTCATTCCCGAAAGAGCCGTCCGTGCCAATCGAGTTGAGCACATTTAGCGCCAGCACCATCAGAACAATCACCTTCCCGGCATCGCGGATGAAAAGCTTTACTCTATCCCAGGTTCTTAATAATACGGCTTTTAAGGTGGGCAAGTGATAAGGAGGCAGCTCCATCATAAAACCGCTGCTTTCGCCCTGAAGAAGGGTTTTACGCATAATTAAACCCGTTAGAACAGCAACAGCAATACCTGCCAAATAAAGAATAAACACTAGATTTTGACCATTGTCAGGAAAGAAGGCCGCCGCAAACAATACGTATACAGGTAGACGCGCACCACATGACATAAAAGGATTCATCAAAATAGTAAGCTTTCTTTCTCGCTGGTTTTCGAGGGTTCGCGTCGCCATGACAGCGGGAACATTACAACCAAAACCAACGATCATCGGTACAAAGGCTTTACCTGGCAGACCAATCTTACGCATAGCTCTATCCATCACAAAGGCTGCGCGTGCCATATAGCCGCTATCCTCAAGTGCGGATAAAAACAAATACAAGCAAACAATAATAGGAATAAAGGTAGAGACAACCTGAATGCCCCCTCCAATACCATCTGCCAAAAACACCTTGCTCCATTCAGGCAAGCCAAGCAGCCCCATCAGATGCGCAGTGCCATCAACAAAAATTGCACCCACGCCCATATCGAAGAGGTCAATAAAGGCACCGCCAACGTTGATCGTAAAGGTAAACATCGCATACATAACCAGTAAGAATATACCGATTCCCAAGCGCTTCCCGAGTACAATATGGTCTATCTTATCAGATAGATTCTTGCCCACGACACCAGCTTCCTTTATTACCTCTTGCGATAAGCAATGTGCATGATTAAAGCGCCCATCAGCAATATGTATGTCGACGTCTTCCCCGGTTCTTTCTTCAATCTTGCTCTGCCAATGGGAAACCCTTGATAGCAGCTCTTTTTGACCAGCCGATTCAATTGCGCCCAATACAGCGCTATCATTTTCCAAAAGCTTAGTCGCGACCCAGCGTTGTTCGTTTGCTTTAACAGTAGCTGGTAGATAGCCGGAAACGGATAGGATTGCCTGCTCAACCAAGTCTTCATGTACCAGCTCGATTGAGCTCTGCTCGCTGGAACTTAACTCGTACTTGATCGCGCTAGCCAAACCTTTCAAGCCTTCCCCTGTCACGGCGACGATAGGCACCACCGGGCAACATAAGGCTTCGCTTAAGCGTTCAACATCGAGACTAATGCCACGCTTGCGGGCAACATCCATCATATTCAGCGCCACGACCACTGGAACGCCCATTTCTCGTAATTGCACAGTGAAATAGAGGTTACGCTCAAGATTCGAGGCATCAACCACATTAACGATCAGGTCAGCGTCGGCAGAGAGAAGATAGTCCCGGGTAACTTTTTCATCCAGAGACGATGCATCCAGCGAGTAAATACCTGGCAAGTCGACAACGTTTGCCTCGTCTCCTAGCAACTTTGTTCGCCCTGCTTTGCGCTCAACCGTTACGCCAGGCCAATTACCTGTGGTTTGTCTAATTCCTGTAAATTGATTAAAAAGGGCTGACTTACCACAATTAGGGTTGCCACCCAGAGCGATGGTTAACATAGGCTTAGGCCTCTGAAGCTGCTAGCAAGGAGAAACTTTAAGATGACGGGCAATACTATCGCCCAAGGCGATTCTCGTTCCACGATTTGCGAGAACCAAACCGTGTCGGCGACGTTGGAGCAAGCAGACCTCACCACCCACACGCAAACCAAGCCCTATCATTTTTCTGGCAAGGCTTTTACCGCCACTGATCTGTGTAATGGTTGCGTTCTGACCTTCTGATAATCGATCCATACTTAAGCTTTGCGTCATCAAGATTCACCTCACAAACAATAATAGGAATGATTCGTATCTAAAGGCTATCAATAGAACTTAATGAATACCATTGAAGCTTAATAGGAATCAATCTCGTTTGACTTAGATCAATTATTGGCAAGCTTAGGCTGATAAGAGTAGGTAATGACTTACCTCCTATTGGTTATAAAAGAGAGAGCGAAAATTTTCTCAACCCTTTTCCCAATTGAGGTTAGAATAGAAGCTCTAAACCAAAACCGAAGCACTCTATGAGAACCGTCAAAGATTTCCACTTCGTTAAACGCTTACTCAAAACGCTTTATATCAAAGATGTCGTAATAGCGAAGTCCTCTGAAGACCTTGATACGATTCTGGCTCAGGAGCCGCGTTTAATTATCGCGCTAAATCATGGGCCGATGATGGGTGCGCTGGCAGGTTTGGTTGGCCTGGCAGATTCCATGCAAAAGCATGGTGGAGAGAAGCGTTCGCCCTTCGGTATCACCTGGCGAAAGTTTTACGAGCTGCCCATCGCGAAACAATTACTTAGCTTTCTCACGCAGATTAACCACGGAGTAGGTTTTGATGAAGCCTGTGTATTATTACAAGAAGAAGGCTTTACTGATTGCGTTATTATGCCCGAGGGCGAGCTGTGTAATTTTGGCGACGGCGTTGCGGTGCTTCCTTTTCTCAGCCCTCGCTTTATTGAGCTGGCACTCGTTAACCAGTGCCCGGTTTTAATCGCCGTCCATCACGGCTCTGATCGCTGGGCCATGCCAATTAAGTTAGACCGACGCTTAGAGCCTCTATTCAAGTGGCTTCCTCAACATATGCACGAGACGATTAAGCATTCAAGAACACTTAGTATTCCCAAGCCGGTCAAAAAGAAGATTCCCAAGCTGTATATGAGCTTTGCACGGTACCAGCCAAGCCTAAGCTTGAAAACACTGAGCGACAATAAGGAGCAGCGCAATCAGCAACTCCATAAAGAAGCCGAGATTGTTAGAGACAAAATGAAGAAAATGATCTCCCTGATCATCACAGAACGCCGACTGAATGACTTGGTTCATTAAGCCTCTTACATGAGTGATTCGATACAAGGCTTCCTTGTCACACGGCAATGGCGAGATACACCACAAGGCGTGCTGCTCAAGTATTGGTTTTATTAATGCAAAACAAAGTCAAACCATATTTGAATATAAATTCACCATTTCTGTATTGTTAAGTATACGCAAATAATAGTTTCAAAAGATAAAACTGCTTAGAAACACCTCACCTTAACGGTTCACGGAACGACAAATAGGTAAAGTATGTGGTTTGGGTTTTAGTCACTGGAATACATATACCGAGCCTTCCTTTCTCGTACAATTTTGATCAGATTTGCATCACGAATAGCAGCATACCCGTGAACGTTAAGCACTGATAAAAAAATACTATAAAGGCTCTCTGGATTAATTTTCTTGCTGAGCAACATCGAAACTTTTGTTTGACTTCTAACTCGCGGACTAAAAATAATGGTATAGCCAGTTTGCGCGGACACTTCTCTACTCAACTGATATATATCCAGCGTTGAATATTTTGGCGCAGACGCACAAAATGTTGAACCCAGCAGCATTGCTACAACTAACAGGAAGCTATTTGCTCTAAGGCTCAGAATACCGGCTGTCATAGATCTTCTAGTGTATTTTTTATCATTTCCTCAAACGAAGGGTGCGTACGCAACGCTTTTAAAGCGTCATCCTTAGTAGCCTCATCTCGATAGCTATCACTTTTAGCAATTGCGTTAGATAAATAGGAAAGCGCCTCCTCATATTGCTGCAGTGCCGTATAAGCACAGGCAAGCTGATAAAATGCATGTCCATTGTCAGGATCAAGCTCTAAAGCTTGCTGGCATAGGTTTGCGGCCCATTGTGGCTCATTGATTTCTAATACCGCATCCGCCTTGTAGGTCAAAGCTTCACAGTCATCGGGCTTGATCTTCAAAATGTCATCATAACTTGAGATTCGATTGCTGGGGCTTGTATCTTGTCCCGCCCTGAGCCAAAGAGATTGAACCTCTTGCGTAAGCGCCAGCGCTTTTCGGTTATCATCAATGTCTGAACTTTTCTGGCTGAGCTGATCCTCAAAGCTTTGTAAACGATGCTCATACTCGAGAACTAGTTTAGAAATTTGCTCATCTGCGATCGATTGAACCTAAACTCAACACCCAAAGCAACGTTGTTACCGACGAAAACGCCCAGCGCTGTTTCGAATAAAAACTTAGACCTTGCATTATCGCCGCCGTAACCGAGCAAACCGAGTTCATTTGCATTACTGTAGCGAATATTCGCATTCACAAAGCTAGTATGATGAAACAATCCGTCGATCCACGCTTTTGCAGCACTTAGATAGAAATCAGTTCCGCTGCTATCTTTAGCGCCAACAAGATTGATCACACCCGCATCAATGAGTCTTTTTTGCTGTGTACCGATACTGATTACCGGTAATGTGTCATAAACCAAATCGCCAAAAAGTCGAACCTTCAGACCAATAATATTTTGTCTCACCGATTGCGATAATGCATCAACATAAAAGTCCTGATGAGCGAAGCTGAATTCGATACGGTCTCGAAAATTAATCAAAGCTCCGTGCACGCTCATATTATAATCATCAACGTCCACTTCACTTGCGACTATGCTGAAACCTAGCTCGTCTCTAGTAGCGTACCCCCCTAACGGCGCCCAAGGAATTAAACCTCCTCCTGCACTACCTTCGATAGAGGTAACACCCGAAGTACCCAATAACTTACTACCCGCTGCATTAACAGAGCTTGTAAAAAACAAGATCAAAATTACTAATGCAATACAGAATTTCGGAGCATAATTCATTCTTCTATCTCACTTGGTCGTCAGCGCCAGCGCTTCTTATTAAACTTAGTATTTTTCGTTGATTTGATCTCAATGACTACGGTTTGTGGAGAATTCACATCAAACTCAGACACCTTAAGAGGCTTTGCAGTGTTTTTTAACAGAGGGTGCCATACAAAAAACTCTGATGGCACTTTTTCCGGCACAGCCAAACTCGCTCGACCTTTACTGTCTGTTTTGCTTGCATAAGGTGTATCTATAACCAAAATATACCCAAGCATTGAATCGTGTATATTGCACCCTAGTGCCACGACGCCTGGCGTTTCAAACTTGATAGGAGATTCCGGCTTGTCGGCGTAAAGCTTTATTTCAAAGCGCTTTGGCTCTGAAAACGAATAAACATGATGTCTAATATTGTCGCTATTCGGAAAGCTCACTAAATCACCGACCTGAGCAATCAATACATGAGGGGCGAATTGCCTATTTTTCTGATCCATTATCAAGTTCGATGGAATACGCTTATTGCCAGACAAGGAAGCATATTCAGATTCGACTTGAAAATAAACGACACCATCGACAAGTGCTTGGCCATTTTGATCTTGAAGCGTTATATCGACAATTCCAGCAGCCTGACAGATATTAAATGACAGCCATGTCACGATGAAGATAAAACCCCGATCGAATGTATAAAGATTTGTAGACATAAGCGAAAATAAAACTAACTGGCAACATTATTAGAGTTTAGAACGAACAGTCTAGACCATGTGATGAAACTCTGTTTTGTTATAAATACTTGGCTAAGCAATTGTCTAACTCGATTGAGCGGTCATATTACGAAAAGAAAGCGGCGTCATGCCAAAACGTTTTTTAAACTGCCTGTGAAAGTGACTGAGATTATTGAATCCTATGTCTAGGGCAATGCGAGTAATGTCCTTTTTAGAAAACGCGAGTTGCTTTGCAGCATCATCGAAACGCAGTTGCAGAACAAACTCAATTAGACTGAACCCATACTTCTGCTTGAATTTTCGTGTAAGCTGGCTCCGAGATACTGAAAACCTCTTGCTCAAATCATCTAAATTGATATCTTCGACATAATGCCGTCTGACCCATGCAGTAATGTGATCAATATGATCGAAACTGATTTTAGAAAGAGCTGTGTCTTGATGCAGCCTCTCCATATGTAGAAGCAGCATTTTTATAAAGCAGTTTTCCGCAAATGATTGGTTCAAAAGAGAAGGTGACATCGAGAGTGCATCAACTTCTTGAATGCATCTTTCTAGATTGTCGCCCTGATCATTATTGGAATGAGACAGTGTCGTTTCTTGCTTTAGTTTTTCTATAAAGTCGTTATTGCATGGCGAACGCATTAAGTCGAGTGTGGCGGGTTTGATACAAGCAAGCAGTACTTCGCTACATGCTGACTCGCCATCAAAAATGGTAATTTTATGCACCATATTACAAGGAATAAAGATCGCGCTTCCTTGTTTTAGTGTATATGTTGCTAGACTATCTTCAATTAATAAGCCCCCACTCAAGCAGACGAGAAACTCATGCATATTATGTGCATGTTCTTTTATCGCCCCTCTTATAAGCGTTTTTTTCATCCAAAACATATCTTACCCGAAAGTACATAATTTAAATCAGAAAG
>NZ_LWGA01000101.1:0-1161 GCF_001635235.1 Oleiphilus sp. HI0117
ACGCGCCCGAACGTTATTTTCTATTTCTGCTTTACTCGGTTTAATCGCCTTTCCAACTAGCTTAAAGCCTCGAACAATATCTTTTTCAAAAACGGGCACCCCCGGCGGAGGCGCATCACCTTTTGCTTTTTCACGCATAAAGCGCTTAACAATACGATCTTCGAGTGAATGAAAGCTAATAACAACTAAACGGCCACCGACTGCTAAACTCTCACTTGCTTCGTCCAGCAATCGCTCTAAATCACTCAATTCATCATTAACTTTAATTCGAATAGCCTGAAACACCCTGGTCGCCGGGTGCTTATGTTTTTCCCAAGACGGGTTCGCGTCCTTCACTATTTTCGACAGTTTTGCAGTCGTATCAATTTCCTGACCCAGCAATGCCTCTTTGATACCTCTAGCTATTTTCCTAGCAAACTTTTCTTCGCCATAATCGAAAAATACCTGAACCATCTCTTTCTCATCGACCTCTTTGATCCACTGTGCGGCACTCACTCCGCGCGTGGTATCCATCCGCATATCTAGCGGACCATCATTCATAAAACTGAAGCCTCTCTCAGCATTATCAAGCTGCGGAGATGACACACCCAAATCCGCTAACACGCCCGAAACTTTCTCTTGCCCACAAACTCTCAAATGCTCACGAATATCTGCGAAGGAGCCGTGCACAATCGAAAATCGCTCTTCATCAACAAATCGACTCTGTGCCGCAGATATTGCTTCCAAATCTTTGTCAATAGCGATCAACGAGCCATCTTTATCCAAAGCTTCTAGTATTTTTGAGCTATGCCCACCACGACCAAAGGTTGCATCAACATAGGCACCTGAAGAATTCGTCACCAATAAGTCAACTGCTTCTTGTAATAGCACCGTCTCGTGCATATGTTGCTCACAACTCATACCAATGTGTCCAATTCAATCAACATATACATTACAGAGACAAATTCAGCATTTGCTCTGGAATATCATCATCCTGATCTGCTTCATCTAACCAATTAAACCAACTGTCTTCACTCCAAAGCTCAAACTTCTTTCCTTGACCCACCAACATCAACTTCTTCTCGAGATTTGCATACTCTCTAAGTGTTGGCGGCACAAGAATTCGCCCATTCCCATCCATTTCCAAAGGCGTCGCATAACCAATCAACAAACGCTGAGTGC
>NZ_LWGA01000102.1:0-891 GCF_001635235.1 Oleiphilus sp. HI0117
TGGTTAAAAAATGTTCGTTTGTGATCTTGTAGAACCTTTTTTGATTGGTTTTTTGTCAAGCTAGTCTTAAGCGCTATTGAATAAAGCGACCCTGATTAATAAAAACAAATAATAGGCAAAACAATATGAAAGCTAAAAATAATAAATTTGGCCAAGCTAAAAGCTGGCTTTTACTCACGGCACTGATGGTCTTTAGTGCTCAAGCAAGTGCAATTTGTTGGTGGTGGCAGGATTGCGACGCCTACGAAACAAAATACCCTATCGTTCTAGTTCATGGTGTTTCGGGCTTTAGCGATATTTTAGGTATCGATTACTTTTATGGTGTTAAAAGTGCTCTTAAAGAACGTGGTGCCAAGGTTTATGCGCCGAATGTGACTGCATGGGATGATGCATACCAGCGTGGAGAAGACCTTATTGCAGCATTGGAAGATCTTCGTGCGGCGACGGGTGCGCAGAAATTCAACTTGATGGGCCACAGCTTGGGTGGGCCAACTGTACGCTATGCAGCGGGCGTAAGACCTGACTTGGTTGCTTCGGTAACGACTATCAATGCGGTGAACTTTGGTTCTGACTTCGCTGATGTTGCTCGCGGTATCGTTCCTGTTGGTGGTGGCCTTGAAGCATTGGTCGAAGGATCTCTTAATCTGCTTGGTAACGTAATTGATGCCTTGTCAGGCAACCCTGAGTATGCGCAGGATGCGTTGGCCTCAGTAACGTTCATGACATCGCCAGGCGCTAACCAGTTTAACGCTTTATTCCCGGATGGAAAGCCTAGCTCACGTTGTGGTGAAGGTGCATCTAAAGTAAATGGTATTCGTTACTACTCATGGGGTGGTGATGCGACATTTACCAATGCTTTAGATATTTCAGATGCGTTCTTGATGTTTACGG
>NZ_LWGA01000103.1:0-888 GCF_001635235.1 Oleiphilus sp. HI0117
AAGAAAAGACATAGATATATCTTCAGGGTAGTTCTTGGATGCCAGACTTATTGCGTAGTTTTGAAATGTCACCACGGCTTGGGACAAATAACCACTCTTAACAACATTGGCCTTTGCATTCATCACGGCATCTAACTGCGCATCATCAAACAACTTATATGCTCGCTCAAATGGCACATAAACCGGACGTATATCATAACGCTCAGGATCGAGGCTCGCTCGCAATATATCTAACTCGATGCCTGAGTCAGTTTCTTTAATCACCCAAGGAGGAATTGACATGCTAATGCCAATCTCAAATGGCTGAGGAGCATCTGATTGTACTGTGGAAGGGTCCTTGGCATGCAAGGATAATGAGACACTAGATACTAAAAAGGCGAAAAAAGCGTAGATGAATCTAAACATTGCTTCCTCCGCCTGATAATGAAAATTAACTATCCTTGGGAACTATCTCCGTCCTTTTCAAAGGCTTCTTTAAAACCTTTTCATATAAGAATAATAGTGCTTCTCGAGCTTGATTCAAGCGCGCGCGGGAAAGAGACATATTTTTTACCAAATAGCGTAAAAACTCTTTCACATTAGATTCACTTAAATAACGCGGGCTCCGCAAATCATAATAAGCTAAATACTGCGTAATCCAGTGCTGGTAAGTATGAATGGTTCTGGCACTCAAATGTTGGTGCTTTACCGCTTCAGCCAAGTCTACTGACAACCCCGGTTGACATTCGTCCAATGCAACTGCTGTACTCATATTGATTCCTTTTACTGCTTATAGAGACCTATATGCTTCTTCACTTTCCTTGTGTTGATCTCTTATAATTATTATCTTTTTTATCGTGGACACTGCTATTAACCAGCCTGAGACACAGACTGGTTAGAGACGCTGTA
>NZ_LWGA01000104.1:0-642 GCF_001635235.1 Oleiphilus sp. HI0117
CTGAATTTCTTTAAAGCTTTCTTGCCATGCTATATTGAAAGAGACTGCTTTAAGACTTTGCGACATGATTACCCGTAACGAATTGAAGATTGAGGTTTGAGTATAAACAAAAATGACGATTTCTTCGCGCCGATTATAATGAATTAAGTCTAGCTTCTGGCCATATATGCTGCCAGCGGCCAAAAACAACATTCGACTGGCCTGATAGAAGAGCTAATAATTTAAATATTGAGCAGAGGTAACTGTGAGAAAGTTTTTACTTGTTCAGTTTGCTAAGCGTCCTTTGTTGGGGCATGTAAAAACTCGTATTGCGAAAGTCTTGGGTGAGGAGGCTGCGCTATCTATTCATATGGAGCTTGTTGCAGATATTGCTTTAAGATTTAGTCAGTGTATCGCTTGTGACTATCAGTTATGGTTTGATCAAAAGAGTGCTTCGTTTGACTCGCTTGAAGCAGAATCTATAAATGCCCATAAAAAGCTTAAGGCACTAATTGCAGAAGAAGGTTTAGACTGCCACGAACAGCGAGGGGAAAATCTTGGTGAGCGAATGTGCGATACCCTTGAGCGTAGTTTAGTTGATTATCAGAGCGTTGCGATTATTGGCAGTGATTGTCCGAATGTCACTGTATCTGACCTGAAAGT
>NZ_LWGA01000105.1:0-1413 GCF_001635235.1 Oleiphilus sp. HI0117
ATTGAGGAAGACCAGTCTGGCATCTATCAAGGCATTCTGAACGAAGCTATTTCAGATATGCCTTTCAAAATCATTCAATCATATACGCCTTATAAACGAGCCCTGGTATCATTTGAGCAAGGCCATACAGACTACATTTATTCTTTCACGCAAGTGATGCAAGAAAAGCTAGGAAATGAGAATATCATTGCAAGCTTTCCACTAGGTGCCTTCGCTTATTATATGTTTAGCCCTCTCGACCAAAGCCCTTTAACTAGCTCCAGTCAACTTAAAGGACTTAATGTGGGTGCCGTACATGTGCACGAGAACTATTATAAACATAGACTTAGCGAAAAAATAAAACTAGACAAAGTATACAAAGACGCCCAGAACTTGAAAAAGCTCAAAGTAAAGCGTATTGATGTCATGATCGCAGCGCTTCCGGACTTGCAACCTTTCGTAGATCAATTGAGTTACTCTGCCAAGCACCCTCTTGTAGAAAGCTATGACCGTATTACGTGTCATAACAAAGCGCTCACACAAAGCTTCCTTGATGAGCTTTCACCAAGACTCAAAAGAATGAAGGACTCAGGCCGCTATAAAGAAATTTCCGGCGAGTTATTTTTTGACTTCGATAGTGAGTATAAACAACAATAGCCGGCTACCGTACAGATCGAAACAATACATGAAGCGACAATGGCTATTGCACGACTCAAGTATTTTACCTTATTAGGTTTTTTACTATTTTTCAGTAAGTTAGCAGCAGCGGAAGAGTCTATTGATTGTTTCTTAAATACAGCGGCGAGTATGCCCGCTGAAACAACGCTGGCCGAAGTTGCTCACTCATGCACACAACAAAAAGACAAACCACTTATTCCGAGGCGATGATAACCCGGATATCGACGACTACCTAGGTCACTATGAAATTACCGGTGTGATGGACTGGGGGCGCTATAAACTCAGCAGCTCGGTGAGATACAACTTCGACACAGGTTATGGGTCTGCGGAAACCGGATTCAGTTTTCCGATGTGGGGGCGATTAAGAGGTTTCATACAATTTTTTGAAGGCTATGGAGAAAGCCTAATTGACTATGACCACCGGGTACAACGAATAGGCCTGGGCATATTGCTCNCCGACCTACTCTAGAATGAATGCTCCAGGAGCGCTTTAGACGCAGAGAGTATCGCATGCTGGTTGTCTTCTTCCAGTTTGAAGCGTTCCTGATCCAGCTTAAAAATCACTCGTTTGTCAGTTTGCTTACGCGCCTCATGAGTTGGCATGTGCTCTAGCGCATCATACATTTTGATAAACACTGAAAACCGCTCATCTTCATGCAGGTTGGGGGCTAAATGGTCAAGTAGCACTTTAATTCTAATGCATCCTTCCGACAGCTCAACCTGCTCGTCTAACATGCATTGTGCGATAACCTTAAT
>NZ_LWGA01000106.1:0-1157 GCF_001635235.1 Oleiphilus sp. HI0117
GAGCTTAAGTTAAATAGTTCTATAAACGCACTACGGTCTTGATTTTGAGCAATACTCATTAACAAGGCGTTTAACTTTTGGTTTTCTGGAGTGATGGTAGCCACCGGGCCTTCCTGCAAGAAATCTACGTTTGAATCATTCCTGAAATGTANAGCATATTACTATTTGGGTAAACCCATAAATCCAATATCTGAGCTATGCCGTATAGTTAGTAGAATCTTTTAATACTTAGGTGAGACATGAAATCAGACGTAGTTATGGACACAGTTATGGACGTAGTCATAATTGGTGCAGGCATGGCAGGATTAACGGCTGCTAAGCAGTTACAACATAGAGGCAAAAAGGTAGCGGTGGTCGAAAAGTCACGCGGAACTGGCGGCAGGCTCTCATCAAAGCGCTTACCACTACCTGACGACCAAAGCCTTACGTTTGACCTCGGCTGCCCTAGTTTCTCTAGCGAAACACCACAATTTAAAGCTCAACTTGATAAGTGGCTGGCCGATGAGCTTATCGTTCCCTGCGCCAATCAGCCAGAGTACTATGTTGGCCGAGAGCGAAACTCCAGCATCACGCGCCACATTGCTAAAGACCTGAACATTCACTTTTCCACCCGGGTTTGTCGCCTCGAAAAGGAACGTGAGCTTTGGCAGGTTTACACTGAATCACCTACTGGCGAGCAGCTGTTCTGCACAGCAGAGCACATTGTAATCGCAACGCCACCTCAACAAGCTTACGACCTATTACCCAAAGGCAATAGTCTCTGCCCTCTAATCGAGCACATTAAAATGGAACCACAATGGGTACTTCTCTTGGCCGTTCGTAGCAGTACAGAACTAAAAATAGATTCTGCACAGCACCCAAATATTAAGTCAATTTCGCCAGAGCACGTTAAACGAGGTGCTAAGCCAGACGATTCAGTGCAGTACTATCAAGTCCAAGCTGGCGAAGAGTGGAGCCAAGAAACAATTAATTGGGAACGAACACGCGTTGAAAGCTATCTATTGAGTGAGTTCGAAGCACTATGCGAACAAAAAATAGATATCATCGTTTCACACTTACATCGCTGGCTATATTCTCTGCCGAGTAATACCCCCATCGACAATAAAGAGAACTACCTTACATGTAGTGAAAAAATACACCTCAGTGGAGACTATCTT
>NZ_LWGA01000107.1:0-987 GCF_001635235.1 Oleiphilus sp. HI0117
TTACACCGATCTATTACTGCATGACATGGGGCTAGGGCTGGCGGACAATCGACCCGAGTTTAAGGCAAACGGACAGGAATGGAGAACCGCTCCACTTTGGGGGCTCGGTTCAGACAAATACGTAAATGGCAGCCATTTTCTTCTGCATGACGGCCGCGCACGCAGTATACTTGAAGCAATTATGTGGCATGGCGGCGAGGCCGAATCTGCCAAGCAAGCCGTACAAACAATGCCCCAAGAGCAACGCGCACAACTGCTTACTTTTTTGGAATCACTTTAATGAACAGAACCTCTACGATTTCCAGTATTTTCTTAGCTTGTATCCTCTCATTTGTATGTCATGCCGCCCCAAGTGAAGCTGACTGGAAAAACTTCAACCATGCGACAGTTAATAGCTTTGTTATCCCGTTTTATCAATCGCTTAGCGCTGCCTCTCAGGCTTTGCAGCAGAGCACCCAAGGCCTCTGCCAAAGCCCTTCTCAAGAGGCGCTAGATAATAGCATCGGTGATTTCCACAAGACGATGGATGCCTGGCAATCTATTCAAAATATCACGTTTGGCCCCATAGAGTTTTCAATGCGCAGCCATAGCTTACAGTTCTGGCCCGACAAGAAGAATCATATCGGCAAACACCTAGGTGTTCTTCTAGCAAGTGACGACAAAACATTGCTGAATGAAGATAAATTCCAGCGTGTCAGCATTAGCGTTAAAGGCTTACCCGCGATTGAAAGAATTCTTTTCAAACAATCGGCGCTCAATGAACTCAAGGCAAATAAGTTCCACTGCGATGTATTAACGACGATCTCTCAGAATGTTTCGACGATCAGTACATCACTACATAGCGAGTGGCTTAAGCATATGCGTGGCCAGTTTGCCGACGCTAAACAACTAGACGGCTACTTCGAAGACGACATCGACGCCGCCACAGCTTTATTAAAAACAATGATCGAACCCTTGGAAGTCATACGAGACTTAAAGCTTAAACGC
>NZ_LWGA01000108.1:0-1061 GCF_001635235.1 Oleiphilus sp. HI0117
AGAACAGTACAAACACAATGAGCCAGGTAAGCAGAAATGAGGGGTGCCAAAGCGGTCGTTGTTTTTTAGGTTTAGCCATGAGGTGTAATGCCGTATCAAAGGAACAAAATTAGCGCCGGATATTACTGGTTTTAAAGTTGTAACACTAGCGCTTATGGCTAACTAAAGAAAATAAGAGGCTATATATGCTGTGTCAACGCGTTTTATTGCGCGTAAGTGGACTCTAAATAGCGAGCAATTTCTTGAGACTCAAACATTTCTGTTCCGGTATTGGGATCAATAAGAAACGGTACTTGCACGTTTCCATGTTTTTTAAAGAAATCATCGCGCTTGGTGTTTTCTAATGGTTGATAAGCGCCAATGCTGAAGCGGAAGTTTGCCGGACCCATATCAGCTAGTTGCTGCTTGCCCAAATTGATCAGTAAGTATGGCAATTCAAGTTCGCATAGTTTTTCTCTTACTACACGAGAAAAAGGGCTGGATTCGAAGCTATATAGCGTCAATGGGAGTTTAGCCGCTTTTGCAGGGCGCGCGTGGACACCTGCATTATTACGTAAAACACTAGCCAGTTTGGATGCCGTATCATTCATTAAACTGCGGCGGAGTTGCTTAGGGACTTCCAAGCCCCTGTACTCTTTAAATAGGTAAGTAACAATTTCATCGCGGCCAGCAATATTGAGGTCAGTGTTGGGGGCGAATAACCTTGGGAGCGTCTGGCTGCCGGATTCTTGTGCAAGTTTTTTTATATCACGCCCACCGATTGGGCAGGGGGCTACCATTGCATCAAGGTTGAGTTCGGTCAGTGCTTCCCTGACAAACCGACATTCCGGGCAACCTTCTCTGTCGAATATAACCAGCTCCTGCTCAGGTTGTATTGCAACCTTGCTCGCTGACGTGCCACGCCAAACACGTAGTGTTGATGCAAGGGTAGACGTGGTGATGTCGAATAAGTTTTTCATAGCGATCCTCCATAATAAGCACGGCTGCATTGTAAGGCTTAATCGTTTGTTTGTCATAGACAAATATCGGCTGTGTCTACCCATAAATTATTATATGAGGCT
>NZ_LWGA01000109.1:0-822 GCF_001635235.1 Oleiphilus sp. HI0117
GGCAGCGTATAGATGGCATTCTGCAAGAGCAGGTGATGAAAGAGACACGAATCAATGCCGCCCTGGTACTGCGTTTGAAGTTGATGTCGGGCTTAAATATATCCGAAAAAAGAATTCCTCAAGATGGACGCTTTAACGTTAGGGTTAAGGCGCGGTCAGTGGATGTGCGTCTATCGACGATGCCTACGCAATATGGCGAGTCCGTGGTGATGCGTCTTCTTGATCAGACCGAAGGTATTCTGGGGCTGGACAAGGTAGGTATGCCCCCCAAAATACTCGAGCGTTTTAGAATCGCAGTGACACGTCCGCATGGACTGGTACTGGTAACCGGGCCGACGGGGAGTGGTAAAACTACCACTTTGTATGGCGCGCTATCTGAATTGAACAAACCAGAAGTAAAAATTATTACCGCAGAAGATCCGGTTGAATATCGTCTTCCGCGAATTACTCAGGTACAGGTTAACCCAAAGGTGGGATTGAATTTTTCTACCGTACTTAGGGCCTGTTTGCGTCAAGACCCGGATATTGTTTTGGTTGGTGAGATGCGAGACCAAGAGACCGCAGAAATTGGCTTGCGGGCGGCAATGACAGGTCATATGGTGATGTCGACCTTGCATACCAATGACGCGATTGGCAGTGCCATGCGTTTGATTGATATGGGCGCAGAGCCTTATTTGGTAGCGAGTTCTTTGGGCGGGGTGCTGGCCCAGCGTCTTATCAGACGGGTATGCCCGAACTGTGCGACCGAGTATCACCCAACGGAACAGGAGAGAATCTGGCTAGGTAGTATGGTCGCTGAAGGTGAAATCCTACCAGATAATT
>NZ_LWGA01000110.1:0-943 GCF_001635235.1 Oleiphilus sp. HI0117
TACATTGAACAGCTACTTCCTTTGCTAGATGATGGTGATGTCATTATTGATGGGGGCAACTCCGACTATCGAGACACGGCTCGACGAGTAGAGTCATTATCTGAAAAAAATATTCACTATCTCGGTATCGGTGTTTCCGGTGGTGAAGAAGGTGCACGTTATGGGCCGTCTATCATGCCTGGTGGTGATGAGCGAGCCTGGCCGCTAGTAAAGCCTATATTTCAGGCTATTGCGGCGCGCACCGATGCTGGTGAAATTTGCTGCGACTGGGTTGGCTCGGGCGGTGCAGGGCATTTTGTGAAAATGGTTCACAATGGCATCGAATATGGTGATATGCAGCTCATCTCTGAGGCTTATCATTTTATGAAGAGTGGGTTGAATTTGAATCACCCTGAAATGCAGAAAAGTTTCTCGGCATGGAATAAAACAGAGTTAGATAGTTATTTAGTTGAAATAACAGCCAATATTCTTGGCTTTTATGAAGATGGGCAGCCCTTAGTAGAGAGCATTCTTGATACGGCAGGGCAGAAAGGAACCGGTAAACTGACTGCAAATAGCGCACTTGAAAACGGTGTACCTTTGAGCTTGATTAGTGAGTCGGTCTTTGCACGATATATCTCCAGTTTCAAAGAAGAGCGAATCGCTGCTGAAACAGCTTTCGCGCGTGAGATATCTAGTGTTGGTGGAGATAAGGACGATTGGCTTGAAGCGTTGAGAGAGTCCTTATTGGCGTCTAAGATCATCTCTTATGCTCAAGGTTTCATGTTAATGAAGCAAGTTTCAAACAACTTGGATTGGAATCTGAACTTCGGGAATATTGCTTTAATGTGGCGAGGAGGTTGCATTATCCGAAGTCGTTTTCTAGAGAATATTCGTGACGCCTTTATAAAGAACCCTGAGCTCTCTTTCTTAGGAATCGATGACTATTTTCAACAATTATTGA
>NZ_LWGA01000111.1:0-4826 GCF_001635235.1 Oleiphilus sp. HI0117
AATGTACATCATAGAGTCTAGACTCCCTTGTTTAATGCATAATCTGAAAATTCTACTTAGTTAACAGACATATAGGTCTGCATTCCCCTAAGATTATGTTTGATAATTTTTTGTTTTAATAATATTGATCGTTATTCAAAAAAATGAGGGCATTATGAAAGAAGGGACATATCTTGAAGAAGTCAGGCAGCAATACGAGAATTATCCCTACCCTGCAAGAGATCCTGCTAATGAGAAAACAGATCTTTATGTCTCCAAACCCTGCTCCTTAGATTGTCTTAATTATTACGCTTTTGAGGGTAAGCGTGATTTTACTCAGTCGTTTCGAGTCCTAGTTGCCGGTGGCGGGACCGGTGATGATGTTATTTATTTAGCCGAACAACTTAGGGAAACTGAAGTAGAAGTGGTCTATTTGGATATGTCTCAAGCATCAATGGACATCGCCAAGGAACGAGCTAAAGTCAGGAAATTAAAAAATATTACCTGGATTCATGATTCCTTGTTAAATCTGAACAAACAAGAATACGGTGAGTTTGATTTTATTTCCTGTACTGGCGTTTTGCATCACTTGAAAAACCCAGATGAAGGTTTAAAAGCGCTTACTAAGGTACTTCATCCTGATGGTGCGATGTATCTTATGGTTTACGCAACAATTGGACGAACAGGAATCTATCAGATGCAGGAATTAATGCGTCAGATAAATACCGACACGCCCAACATTCAAGACTGTATTGATAACACAAAAAAAACTCTAAACGGGCTACCACAAGGCAATTGGTTTTCCTCAAATAAAGTTTCTTGTAAGAAAGATTTAAGTACAGATATTGGCATATACGATCTACTAATACACTCTCAAGACCGGGCCTATACCGTAAACGAAATGTACGACTATGTTGAAAATGCAGGATTGAAGTTAAATAAACTATATAATCCTGACCACCCTCTTGGTGACATGATTTTTTATCCCGAAACCTATATTCGTGACCCAGAGCTGTTGAACACAATCAAACAACTTCCGCTTAGAAAACAGCAATCTATCTGCGAGTTGTTGTTTGGTCAAATCATGAAACAATGCTGTTTTGTTTCGTTTAAGGAAACTTCTACTCCTAGCATAAAGAATACAGATCTGGTTCCTGCCATCAGCACCATTTACGGCCAAAATGAACGTAAGCAAAATTTGCTTAAGGCGTTTTCTGCACCAGGAAATCAAATACAACTGAACCAAATGTTTACCTTAAAAAGAAACCCACACAGCAAAGCATTGTTTGAACATATAGATGGAAAACGAAGCTTAAAAGAGGTTGTCGAGCAAACCATCAAGACAACGAAAAGCCATGCAACGTTTGAAACCGTCTTTGCAGAACTATGTTCCTTTGTTGAGGTCCTAATAAAACTAGATATGATGTATTTGAGAGAAAAGAGCGCAAGTAGTGCAGCTAATATAAACAATATGATGGGAGTGTGATCAGAAAATGTGTTCGGTTTCTTTAAATGTAAGCGTCCAATCGAGCACAACTAACTGCAAGGTCTAGGCTAGCACTAAGATTTAAAAGGAACTAGCGTATGACTAAACCGAGCGCTAAATATAGCTGGCCAGAGTCGTTGGCTTTTTAGCAAGTGAGTGGCTAAACGATAGCAGACTTCTGTTCCGTGCATAAAATTAGTCCCTTGATGATGGGCTGCAGGGATTCCAAAGTAACAGCTAATCCGACTCTAAACGCAAAACACTGGGTGTTGAGCAATGATTGTTTCGAGTTAAAAGAGGTAGCTCAAAACAGAGCTATTTCTCTCATTCTAATGTCCCACCGATGGTCACTGTGTCTGGGCGTAGGCTTTGATTGACTCTGATCCGTACCAGGTAATTCCGGGCTCTCTCCAAACTTCTCAGTCGATTTACATTTCTTATCACTGTATTTACCGATATCCCGCTTCAAAGCACTGTGTAGTGTTGAGCCTTGGAGTGATAGACTATGGGGTAGATGTCTATAGCGTGGTGGTGGCTACGGATTGGATCTCTTTCTAAGCTAAAATAGAAGAACTAAATATTAAGACCGGAATACTGATGAAGAATAAAGCTCAAAAACAACTCTCGTTTGAACCTCAATACCATCGAAAGTTGGCACAAGGAAAGTACACGCCTATATCAAAGAGGCTAATTAAGGGTAGCAACTCAATTTCGAGTGAAGACGTTGCTGAAGAGCGAGATTGCATACTTGCTGAAGGTTTCACGGTTTGTGAAAGCAGAGCAGAACTGTCTGCGGCGAAAATTGATAATTCAGATAAAGGTGATGTGGCAGCCGTTNTAGCCAATACCAACCCCTTATTCAAGTTACATAATAAGTAAGCGCTTGCTGAAAAAAAATTAAACGAGAGCTTTGCCTCGTAGTAGTTGTCGCAGTCGAATGAGAAATAGGAATTATTGATGGATTTATTGTATTGGCATTGGATTGTTTTTGGGATTTTTCTTGTTCTTTTAGAGCTCGTTATCCCTTCATTCACCGCGCTTTGGTTTGGTATTGGCGGGGTATTGGTTGGCATGTTACTTCTTGTCGAGCCGGATCTAAGTACTACCTTTCAGATAAGCGCCTGGGCTATTTTATCTGCCTTACTCACCAGCATGTGGTTCAAAATACTCAAACCCTCGCGGGATAAGGTAGTTTTACCAGCGCTTGATGAAATTCAGGGTGAACTAGGCGTGACGCTGACGCCTCCTTCCGGGGAAAGGCCGGGGCGCGTTCGCTTTTCTACTCCCATTAAGGGCTATGATGAGTGGGACTTTGAGTCTGATGATCAACTAGATGTAGGAGATGCGGTTAAAGTAACCGGTGTCACTGAACATCGACTAGTGATGAAAAAACAATAAATTATCTTTTAGGAGCAAGGGATTATGGAAGCAGGATTATACATAGCAATAGCGATATTTATTTTATTACTGGTGACGGTTGCACAAGGTGTAAGGCTCGTACCTCAGGGCTATCAGTGGGTTGTACAGCGCTTTGGAAAGTACCAAAAAACACTGAAGCCTGGATTGAATATTATCGTTCCTTATTTTGACCAGGTGGCCTATAAGCTTACAACTAAGCAAATCGTATTGGATATTCCTAGCCAAGAGGTTATTACAAAAGACAATGCTATTATTATTGCCAGTGCCGTAGGTTATATCTCCATTACTGACCCGCAGAAAGCAGTGTACGGTGTTGATAACTACACGATAGGGATACAAACCAAAGTCCAAACAACGCTTCGTTCAATTATCGGTGAAATGAATCTGGATGCGGCATTGAGCTCTCGAGAGCAAATAAAAACCAGCCTCACTAGCACGATTGCGAATGAAATTGCGGAATGGGGTATAGCGCTTCGTTCAGTTGAAATTCAGGACATTAACCCTTCTAAGACGATGCAAGAAGCAATGGAAGAGCAAGCCTCTGCAGAGCGGGCAAGGCGTGCAACGGTGACCAGAGCTGAAGGTTCTAAAGAAGCCCAGATATTAGAAGCCACGGGCCAGAAGCAAGCGCAAATACTGGAAGCACAGGGCCGAAAAGAAGCAGCAGAACAAGATGCTAAAGCTGAATTGCTATTGGCAGAAGCGAGGCAGCAGTCAATCTCAATGGTCTCTGCCCCTTTGACCGATAAAGACATGGCAGTGACCTACCTTCTTGGTGAGAAGTATGTTTCAGCGATAGAAAGCCTGGCGACATCTGAGAACAGCAAGTCGGTAATCTTACCTGCCGATTTACCAAAAGCTATCGCGGGTATGATAGGGAAGTAATACACTAGGGTAGCAAGATAAAGCCTAATTTATGTTTGAGCTAAAAACCATCGCGCTATTCATCGTTACTGCGCTTGCAGAAATTGTTGGTTGCTACCTTCCTTATTTGTACTTAAAGCAGGATAAAAGCCCTTTGTTGCTTATTCCTGCTGCTCTAAGTCTAGGCTTGTTTGCGTGGTTGTTGTCTTTGCACCCTGCTGCTGCGGGCCGCGTTTATGCTGCTTATGGCGGTGTTTATATCCTGGTAGCAATATGTTGGCTATGGGTTGTCGAAGGTATTAAACCCACGTGCTGGGATATTACCGGCGTAGGCGTTGCGCTATTGGGCATGGCAATTATCATGTTCAGCCCTCGTGAGCTATAGCCTGATAGGTAGCTGATGCTTTAAGTGTCATCCACCATGAACTGGCCAGTCTTGCATCGTCCGATAAGCCAGAAGGGGTATCGGTCTTGGCGCGAGTTTTTATTTTTCCATTCCCGAAGAATGGTTTTTCCCACCTAAACGAGTGAATACGCATGGATAAGCTAACGAGTGATAACAAATTAATGGCTTCGGTAGACCTAAAAAACTGGGCGAACCTAAGTCGCTCTGTGTTAAATGGCATCGTTGGTGATTATCTGGAAAAAGAGCACAACCCATTAGCCATCGATATGGCTTTTTACCAGCAAAACATACCTCTATTGCTAGATGACACGCTTGCTCAACAGGTGCTTCAAGGTTCCGGGAGCGTCAAAGCAGAAAAAGCCTTATCTAACAAAATTATCGTCCTCATCCACGGGCTGACCAATCTAGAAACAATATGGGACTTAAAACCAGACTCACTCGGTGGGGAAAGTGAAGGGGAGAGCTCGAGTAATGGTCGTTCAAGTGATGATGACGAAGCGCTAAGTGAAAAAGATAACTATGGTCGACGCTTACAAGAAGAGTTTGGCTTTACGCCTTTTTACTTACGTTACAACACAGGCTTATCGATTAAAGATAATGGGCAAAAATTAACTCGGCTACTTTCAGAGCTCATTGAGGCATACCCCATACCTGTAGAAGAGATCGTGCTAA
>NZ_LWGA01000112.1:0-18500 GCF_001635235.1 Oleiphilus sp. HI0117
GGTTCAGGAACAGCTTCGGGCGTAATTGCAGGTATTGATTGGGTAGCAGCAAATGCTAAATTTCCTGCTGTAGCAAACATGAGTCTTGGTGGCGGAAATTCAGCGGCACTAGATGCTGCAGTAAACCGGGCGATTGATGCTGGAATTACTTTTGCTGTAGCGGCGGGTAATTCAAATATAAATGCTTGTTCCGGGTCGCCAAATAAAGTACCTGCTGCGATCACAGTTGCGTCGTCAACTCGATATGATAGCCGCTCAAGCTTCTCAAATTGGGGAGCATGTATTGATATATTCGCGCCAGGCTCAGATATTACGTCGACTTGGAGCAATGGCGGTACCAATACTATTAGTGGTACCTCAATGGCAACACCACATGTTGCCGGAGCGATAGCACTCTATTTGCAGGCTCACCCAGATGCTTCGCCGGCTGAAGTAGCTTCGAGTATGACTGGATATGCTTCAACAGGTTTGATCAGTCGCTTAAATGGTTCACCAAACCTTCTACTTAATATAGCTTTCGATGGTGAGACTGAGCTGCCAAGCCCTCCTCCAACGCCACCGCTTGAAAAAGTCACTTATGAAATAAGCGATCCGCAGAGAGTCAAGCACCATTTGTTAACCTTAACGGGCTTAGCTGCTAATACGACTTATTGTTGTAATGTTTATTCTTCGGATATCACAGGCGATACAGTTAGTGCGCCGCTAAGAGGCTCAACGGCAGCTGTACCAGATACAGAAGCCCCAGAATGTGTCGGTGAACCCTCCGCAACGGGCTATGTCGATTCGGCACAACTTACTTGGTCTTCAAGTGAGCTGACTACCGCATTGCTTAATTACCGCCCCGTTGGCGCGGCTGACTGGTTAGAAAGTGGCACAATCAATTTATCTACACAAGATTCTCTGCTACTTACAGGCTTGACTCCCGAAACGGAGTACGAACAACAAATCACTTTAACTGATGTGGCGGGTAATAGTGCTCAATGCCCGTTAGGATATTTTGAAACTATCGCACCAGGAACGATTCCAGACGCGGTATTTAGCTTGCAGCCCGTTGTAAGTAATATCAGCGAGCATAGTGCTACGGTCAGCTGGAGTACCGTCCAACCATCTACTGGCAATGTCCGCTATGGTGAGGCCGACAGTGATTTAACTAAACTTCGTTCAGATAATCGTAGCCTCAGCAATCACAGCCTGGAGCTTTTGAATCTCGAAGCTAATACCATGCATTACTTGCAGGTTGATGCATTTAATATCCTTGGTGAGAAAACTAGTAGTGAGATTGTTAGCTTTACAACGCTTCATTTCGATAATGACTTTGATAATGACGGTGTAAGTAATGATGTGGATAACTGCCTGTTTACGCCAAACCCAGACCAAATCGACAGTGATAATGACGGTGCCGGGGATGCTTGTGACCCGCCTGTATTGGTCGACAATGACTTCGACAACGATGGAATACTGAATGATGTTGATAATTGCCCGACCACGCCGAACGCTGATCAAGCTGATAGCGACAACGATGGTTTGGGTGACGCCTGCGATGCGCCGAATAATAATGACAATGACTTCGATAATGATGGCGTACTTGACGACAACGATAACTGTCCATTGGTTCCAAATGCTGATCAAGCTGATAGCGACAATAACGGTATTGGCGATGCTTGTGACGCCCCCTTAGTATCTGACGATGATTATGATAACGACGGCATACTGAATGATGTTGATAATTGTCCGTTAATTCCAAACACTAACCAGCTTGATAGTGATAATGATGGAGTTGGTGATGTTTGCGATACCCCGGCCCTAGCTGATTACGACAGGGACGGTATTCCAGATGAAAGCGATAACTGCCCTTTGATTCCGAATAACGATCAGGCTGATCGTGATAGCAATGGTGTTGGCGATGCTTGTGATGTTCCGCTTATCTCAGACGACGATTATGACAATGACGGTGTACTTGACGGAGTCGATAACTGCCCATTAACACCTAACCCGGATCAAATTGATAGTGATAACGACGGGATTGGTGATGCCTGTGATGCGCCTATCGTTATCGAAAATGACTTCGATAACGATGGAATACTTGACGAAAATGACAATTGTCCACTAATACCCAATGCAGATCAGAGTGATCGTGACGCTAATGGTATTGGCGATGCATGTGATGTCCCCGAAATTATTTCACCACCGCCACCGGAATTAGTTGGTATTAGCTTAAGTGGTGTAGTTAATGGTGAGGGAAGCCCCGTTGGAGGAGCCGAAGTAGCAATCTATAATAGTCAGAAACAATATCTGAGTTCTGTGGCTACATCGTCGGACGGTGCGTACTTATTTGAAAATATGAGTGCTGGCGATTATTTCATTGGTGTTACTCCGCCATCAGAAAGTGGCCTCAGCAATCCTACCCTGCAGGAAATAAGTATTGCTGGTCGCGACGTCGTTCACTTGATTACATTGATAGGTGACGCACTGACCTTATCTGGTTACCTAAAAGATAGTCAGGGGCGCGTGATCGATAAGGTTCAAGTAAGCTTGCATCAGCAGAGCACTGGTAACCAGGTGGGCAATAAAGTACTCACTGATACACAGGGTTATTTTGAATTTGCAGTATCGCCGGGCAACTATAAGCTAAGACCTTTACTCGATGTGTTTAACTCAGCTAGCGTTTCGGCAGTTCCTGCTTATCCAGTACCCGATTACGCGGCAATTTTTCATGAGCCGCAGAATATTCAGGTTAGCGCGAATACTTCTCTCGATATTACGCTGCCACTTGCTTTGCTTTCCGGTAAGACTGTGGATGCCTTTGGCAACGCAGTGCCTGGCGTTGCGCTAACAATTCAACATCAATTCTCTACGACGACTCAGGACTACTATCTCGAAAACTATGCGACAGACTCCTTAAGCAATGCGATATCTGACGATAATGGCGACTTTGAATTCGCGATTTTCACTGATCAGCCAGTCGACATTATGCTTACGCCTCCGGGAGCGCGCAACGACCTAGCTGTGACAAGTATCCAGGATTTCAGTATCAGTGAAGATACACGTCAAAACTTCACTTTAGTCGAAGGTGTATCGCTTTCAGGTGTCTTGCAGGACACGCAGGGTCGACCTATAGACAATACTAAACTCAGCTTGCACCTCCAGGAAAATGACGCCCAAGTTGGCGGCGCTGTTTATACAGACGAAAATGGTACTTATCAATTTCAGGTTGAGGCAGGCACCTACAAAATTAAGCCTCATTTGAACCCTTTTGGTCGTGGCGAAGATTCAAGACCAGCCTATCCCTTACCTGATTTTGCAACGGTGTTGTTTGCAGAAGAAAATATTGTTGTTGAGTCTGCTACGGTTCAAGATGTGATCTTGCCAATGGCCATTTTGAGTGGAACCGTTAGCGACAAAAATGGCGCACCAGTTGCCGCTACGCGCGTGACAATTAGCCATATCGCGTATCAGCAAAATGGAAACAGTGACAAAGGTTTCTATCTGGAGAGTCAGGGCAAGTCGCCTGCGACACATGCTTTGAGTGACGCAAACGGTGAGTTTTCAATAGCGCTGTTTACTAACCAAAGTACCGATATTAATTTTGTGCCGCCGCTAGGCAATCAGCTTGTTAGTAGTACGCTAATTAGTGATTATGTCATTGCGCAGGATACAGCTGATTCTTTCGTTTTAGCGCAGCCTTTCACTTTATCTGGCTACCTGTTAGATGAGCAGGGCAACCCGATAGACCATACAATGATTACCGCACATAATCAGAGTAATCGTCAACTTGCTGACACACCCGTTCTCACCGACAGCGAAGGTTATTTCGAGTTTAAAGTTTCCTTTGGAAACTATCAGTTAAGGCCTTACTTACAGACCCAGAATCAAGTTGATGACGAGGGTGTTGTTACGGCTTACCCTGTACCCGATTATGCTGCAGTTTATTACGCTGCCAGAAATATTAGTGTTTTCGCTAATACCTCAGTTGATGTAACGATTCCAATGTCAGTATTAAGTGGAAAAGCACTCGATGCCAACGGCGTCGCTGTTCCGGGTGTTAAATTGCGAGTAGATCATGCATATACGCGTGATTCGATCAGCTACTACATGGAAAATACTGGTGATGGCATCAACAGTAATGCGATCAGTGACAGTAATGGTGAGTTTGCATTCGGCTTATTTACAAATCAAGAAACTGGCATATCAGTTAATCCTCCAGAAAGTTCAGGGTTCGCTATCACCAATGTTAGCCATACTATTACCCAGGAAACCAGTGAAGATATCTGGCTAATTCATAGTGATTTTGCAGTACCAACAATTATTGCTGGTCCTTATGTTAAGCATATCACCGACTCAAGCGCTGTTATCGAATGGACAAGTGATAAACCTGGCTCAAGCATTGTAGATTTATCAAACGGCTTACGTTATCAATCAGACACACTAAGCACTGAGCATAGCGTCGTCGTGACAGGGTTGGGCCCCGAGACTCTTTATCAGGCAGATGTCCATTCATTAGATAAAGATGACAGGGCCTCTGAAACACTAAGTACCAGTTTTACAACGCTTGCTGTACCGGATTATCGGGCACCCCTGATACTAGAAGGCCCTTATGCATCAAATATAACGCATGAGCAATTTACCTTATCTTTGTGTGCAGATGAGCCGGTTAGAGGCTCGATATATGTTGATGATCAACACTTCACTCTTTCGGATTTAGCGATTTGCCATCAAATTCTTATCGAAAGTTTGAGTCCGAATACTGCGTACACAGTTATTGCTGAAGTAAGTGATGAGCAAGCTAACGGCCCTACAACAAGTCAGGCAATGACTGTCACCACCCTGCCCGCCCCCGACATCAGCGCTCCGAACATCTTACTGATGCCAATGGTTATTGACATTTCCGATACCAGTGCGACAGTTATCTGGACGACGGATGAAGCATCAACAAGTGGTGTATCTTATAACGATGGCAGCCAATACCATGTGGTAAGTGATCAACGTTTTGTCTTAGAGCACTCAATGCCTTTGGCAGATCTTTTACCTGAAACAGAATATACCTTAACGGTATCTTCCACAGACAGGCATGGAAACGGCCCGACTATCAGCACGCCGATAACCTTTACAACCCTGGCCTCACCAGACACCATGGCACCCATTATTATCGGCAGCCCATTAATACTGAATATTACACATCAAAGCGTCGTCATTCGCTGGAAAACTAGTGAGCCTGCAACGACTCGTCTAGTAATCGGTACTTCGATAGATGAACTTGAGCAAATTGAAAGTAAAAACGGTTTAAGGGCTTCGCATACTTTGCCAGTGACCGGCTTACAGCCTGATACATTTTATTACTTCCAAGTTCAGACCGCTGATGCGCAAGGTAATCTTGCAATGAGTGAGGTTATGTCCTTCCGCAGTAAAGTTAGAGGCCATCAAGGCGATCCTCACTTTATGTCGGAAGTGGAGGTTCTCGAACTTAGCGGTGCCACGCTGAGTGTCTACTGGGAAACCGATGTAAACGCTGATGCGCGATTGGTATGTACAAGCGCCGCCGCGACGCTTGAAGTGCACGTATCTAAACCAACTAAGAAACACACGCTTACTTTGACCACTTTAGTGGAAGGTAATAGCTATACTTGTACGGCATATTCCACTGATCATCACGGATATACAGCAAGCAAGCAAATTAATACGCTTATCGAAGTTGCCTCTAGTAAGCTAAGAAGTATTTCAACAAGTTCAGACAACACTGCGCCAATTCTGACCGCAACACCGGTTCTTGAAAGTTTCGGTGAGCTTGCAAGCTTAAGCTTAGTAAGTGATGAATTGTCGGTTGTATTTGTAGAATATAGACCTGAAGGTTCTGCTGATTGGCAAGCAGCGGGCTCACAATCCGAGAAGCTGGCACACTTTATTCTTCTTCAAGAGCTAATCCCCAATAGCAGCTATGAGCTACGATATGTGTTGGCTGACATTGTGGGCAACCAAACATCTTTCCAAACAATTTCTTTTAACTCCGGTAGCTTGATCGATCTACCCTTGCCTGCTTTCAGCTCGCAGCCGGACGCAAGCTTTATTTCAACAAACACAGCGCTTGTTGAATGGGCTAATACCGATCAAGCAATTGGCCAGGTAAGCTTTGGTACGGCGATTGATGACTTATCTTACAAAGAAGCCAATATAGATAGTGGACTGAGTCACCAAGTGAATCTTGTGAACCTTGATCCTGCGACTCATTATTATGTTCGTGTAGACGCTTATAATTTACTTGGCGAAATGGTTAGCAGTGACACCCTTAGTTTTGTTACGTCTGCTACAAGCGATAATGCAGACAGTGATAATGACGGCTTGCCGGATGTATGGGAGATCCAGTTCGGCTTGGACCCACAAGATGCCAGCGATGCATTTATTGACCAAGACAACGATGGTTTGAGCAACCGAGAGGAATTCGCTGCGCAAACTGACCCTAATAGCGCTGATAGCGATGTGGATGGTATTCCAGATGGTTGGGAGTTTGATCACAACCTCAACCCAAATGATGCAGCAGATGCTAGCCTTGATACTAACAATGACGGCATAACGAATTTGGATGAATTCCTTAGTGCGGCAGATACTGAGGCGCCGGTGATTGATTTGGTTTCTGAAATTACGTTGGCGTCTAATGGGCCATTAACTGCAGTGCCAATGAGTAATATTAGTGCAAGCGATAATGTTGATGGAAGTGTCGCGCTTATTAATTTAGATGAGACCCACCTACCACCGGGGCATCACATAGTTAACTGGCTCGCAGAAGACTCGGCCGGTAATAGAACAATTGCCAGCCAGTCTATACAGATAATACCGCAACTTTTGTTAAGCAAAGCTCAGGTCACAAGTGAAAACAATCGTGTTTCAGTTAACTTGAGCTTATCTGGGGAGGCACCAGTTTACCCTGTGCTTGTTCCTTACAGTCTTGGTGGTACAGCTAACGAAAATGATTACGACTTACTTACTAGCTCAAATGTCACCGAGCAGTCCACTAAGGTCAGCGGTGTCGTCATTTTTGACGAAGGCATGACTGCCGAGCTAGTACTAGAAGTCTTAGATGACCAAATTGTTGAAAGTGATGAGCAGCTTATCGTTACATTTAATGATCCGGTCAATGCGGTGATAGGTGCGAACGAGCAGCATCAGATCACGATTACAGAATCGAATATTGCCCCTAGATTAAACGTGACCGCAGAGCAAAATGGTTTGGCGCTTACAACGCTCAGTTCAGGTGAAGGCTTGGTGACTATTCATGCGCTTGTTGATGATTTAAATTCGGCTGACTCACACTCATTTGACTGGAGTAAAACCGACAACCAGCTAGTAGACCTTGACGGCGACTCAAGAACGCTTACCTTTGATCCGGTCAATTTAAGTACAGGCGTATATATCGCCGAAGTGAGTGTTACAGACAACGGTACGCCAAGTAAAGCTTCAAATGCACGTATAAATCTTAGAGTGATTGATACCTATCTTACATTGTCGGCAAATGACGATTCTGATGGTGATGGAGTCAATGATTTCGTCGAGGGGCGACTAGATTCCGACTATGATGGTATCGCTGACTACCTTGATTTTATTGACGGTTCAGCTTTGTTGCAGCACCGAGTAGGCAGTGACGATGAATATCGCTACCTAATGCAGGTTGAATATGGAGCGTCTCTATCCTTAGGCACAGCCGCTATGACGGACCCTAATGGCGGCGCATTACTCAGTGCGTTAAATCTGGGGGATATGGGATTAGAAACTGATGCTGAATTCGACTATGCCAGCGGCCTATTTGATTTCGAAATTCATAATGTGTTGCCAGTTGGAAGTAGTATTCAACTCGTTATTCCGCTTATAGAACCGATTCCTGAAGAAGCAGTGTATCGTAAATTAGATCCAATATACGGCTGGCAGAACTTTGAACTTGATAGCAATAACCAACTATATTCAAGTGCAGGAGAGCCAGGCATTTGCCCTTCTCCTGGAAGTACTGCTTATCAACCAGGCTTAACGCAAGGCCACAACTGTCTAATGATGCTAATAGAAGATGGCGGTGCCAACGATGCAGATGGCCAGGCTAATGGTACTGTGCTTGATCCAGGGGGCGTTGCCAGCTTAGTTTCTGAACCAGTAACTGAACCCACTACGAGCAAGGGTGGCAGTGGTGGCGGTTCAGTCTTCTGGATGCTGTGGCTTGTAGCGTTGCTTGGTTTAAAGCGAATTACACTAAGAGAGCGCCTTTAATTGAGTTTTATATCTTACGTACCAGAAAACCTGGTGCGTAAGATAAACGGGTATTTAATTCCCTCTATGACCCGCAGTGACGCTGTTTAGTGGGTTACGTAATCCTTAAATGTCGCTGGCTCGGCCAGAGATAGCGCTGAGCATTTCTTCTGCCTCGTCATAAGACATGTACTTTGCAACGGCGTAGGTTGAGTTAGCTTCTTTAAAAGCACCCTGAATAATTTCAGAAAAATCTGAGCGTTTTATTTGAGGTATCGTGTTCTCGATATTTAGCGTAGAAATCAAATTTTTGACTTCACTAATAAACGCTTCAGCTAGCACTGTATCATTATCATTTCTGCTGCCGAGACCCAGGCATTGTGCAAGTTCAGCCAAGCGTGTCGTGCTCGCAGCTTTAGTGAATTCAAGCACATAAGGCAGAACTTTTGCATTGGATTCGCCATGGGGTAGTTTGTACTTAGCACCTAATTGGTGGGCAAAAGCATGCACATACCCTAATCCGGCGATATTTATCGTTAAGCCTCCGTAGTACGAAGCCAGCGCCATCTTCTCTCGTGCTTTAGCATTGTTGCCACGTTTGTATACCTTCGGTAGGTTTTCAAAAATCATTTGAATACCTGAACGAGAATAATAGTCAGACTCTTCGTTTGCCATGCCGCTTAAATAAGATTCGACAAGGTGGGTTAAGGCATCCATCCCGGTTGCTGCAGTAATAGCAGGAGGAAGGCCCTTCATTAAATCAGGGTCTAGTGCCGCTACTAAAGGAACTATTTTTGTATCAATAACAAGTTCTTTTTTGTGGGTAATGCTGTCAGAAATAACGGCACCAATGGTTGCCTCAGAGCCAGTACCCGCAGTGGTGGGAATTGCAAAGAAAGGCGCAGAAGGTTTCTTGCCCTTTAAAATGCCAACCAGATCTCGAGGGCTCACTTCGTTACTTGCAGCTAAAGCAATAACTTTAGCAGCATCAATTGAAGAGCCACCACCAATAGCCATTACAGAATCACAGTTTTGCTGTCGATACTTACGGAGGCCACTTTCAACTACTGTGAAGGTAGGGTCAGGCTCTACTTCGGTAAATAGTGAATACTTCATCCCAGAAAGATTTAACTGTTCAAGTACTGGGTCGAGAAGGCCCGTATCGTAAAGTGCCTGGTCAGTAACAATCAAAAGTTTATTGAGGCCAAACTGAGAAACCGATTCACAAAGGTTGATTGATGCACCTTTGCTCATAAAGATCGTCGGTTTTGGAATGTTAAGTAAATAGGTAACGGCCTTAAGACCCGTTACATATCCCTTGCCTACTAATTGATTCTTGAAACGGGAGAGCTTCAATGTGTTGACAATTTTGGATTCCAATTCGTCGATTACCTTTGGCACTTTTATCGTCATACTTGCACTCCTTAAGGTTATTTTTGTTTTTGAAGCTTGCCGTAATTACGCGCTTATTACTAAAACTTTATTTGACTAGCTCGCTAATGTTAATTTTTACTTGTTGCTCGGAACCTAACTCAACCAGTTCAGCTCGGCCTTCAAAATCGCCACTTGCTGCGCTAACTTGACCCGACTTGGAAACACGCGCAGTAACATTTACGAGCTTAGCATCGGAAAGCTTAGCTGCAGGACTCATTGCGTCAGCGTCACTCAAGTTAATTGTTAGAGGAAGCTCAGAAACAGTATGTCTACTTGCAGCAAGAGGCGGGCTAGCTTGATTCGCGTTTTCAGCGTTTTTTACAAATACAAACACGGTATCACCGGGTTTAACTGAGCCGAGAAGTGTTTCATCAAGCGATACGAATACATCAATTAACGAACCGCTGCTGTCGCTGGAAAAATCTGACAGTTCGATACCTGCACGGCGCTGCGCTTCATTAATGCCTTGTTTCATCTGGCCGGCGGCCGGATGTTCAGGATAAGCCTCTAAAACTTTAGACCAGTACTCAATAGCTAGTGAGAAGTCCTCAGACGTAAACGCATTGATTGCTAATAAACTTAAGGTATTTGGTTCGTTTGGGTTTAGTTCTAATGCCTTGTCAATCGTACCTTTAAGCGCGTCGGTGAAAATGCCCTTGGATGCGTAATATTGAGCCTGAGCTGTAATTCCGTAGGTTGCAGCAAGATCTTGATAGTTTATCTCGGGAGCCTCTTTTAACAAGCGAGTAACTTGTTCGAATGCGTCGACAGCAAGAGAATAGCGCTCGGTGTTCATTGCGGTGCGTGCTAGCAGGCCCCAGCCTTGAATGTTATTTGGGTTATCTTTTAGCTTGGCGTGTAATTGTTCGAGTAAGGCAGAGATGTCACCGTTTCGTGCTTGCTCAGTGGCACTAGCGAGCTCTGCATTACTTTCACTTCCTTCAAGATAGGCAACAACATCGTTGTAAGCGCCATAGTGGTTATAAAGAGCGGCGCTTAGTGCGACAACAACGGATACGCTGCCAAGTATAATTCCAATTGATGAGAATTTACTTAGCGAACTAGAGGTGGAATCAGAGTGGCTTTGATCGATACGATCGGCATCTTCGAGCAGCGTGTTATCAAGTTCTTCCTTAAGTTGAGCATATTGCTCGTCACCGATCACACCGCTATTTTTATCTAACTGTAATTCATTTAAGCGTTCTTTATATATTAATACATTTTGGGCAGTACGTTCTTTATTCTCGTTGGCCTGAATCTTATTCTGCTTGATTGTTTGTCGCTGGATAGATGCGAAGCGAAAGCTTGGTACGATAACAAACAAGCTTGCAAGGCATAGTAAAAGTAAAGCGGGTAACCAAAAGTCGTACATTAAGATTTATCCTGATCGTTGTCGGCATCAAACTCACGAAGCAATGCCTGAACTTTGTTGTTTGTACTGTCGGCCCTAGAATCAGATACCGAATCATTGCTCGTTGATGTGCCAGGTTTATCTTGATTGGTGTTTCGCTTATTACGAACAGCGTAAGCGATAACGCCCATGCCAAAAATGATAAAAATCCAAGGTCCATACCAGAGCATTAAGGTTTCACTACTAACTTTTGGCTTATAGGTGACGAAATCTCCAAAGCGATCAATCATAAATTGAACAACTTCTTCAGGACTACTCCCTTCTTCAAGTAAACGGTGAACCTCTTTGCGCATGTCGGCAGCAATTGGGGCGTTAGAGTCAGCGATATCTTGATTTTGACATTTTGGGCAACGGAGCTCCTTAGTCAACTCAAGGTAATTCATGCGCCTTTCTTCATCAGAAAACTGATAAACGTCTATATTTGCGCTAATAGGAAGCGAAAAGAAAGTTGTAAGGGAAAACAGCAAAATTAATCTGCTTGTGAGCTCGTTCATAGCACCACCTTTCCTTCGAGTTTGTCGATCAAAGGCTTAAGCGTCGAGTGCCAGACTTTGTCATCAACGACACCAACATGGCGATGCCTGACATATCCGTGCTGATCGATAATGTATGTCTCTGGAGCACCATAAACACCTAGATCAAATCCAAGCTTTCCCTCAGGGTCGTAAATGTTGAATGTATAAGGGTTGCCTAGTTTTGCAAGCCAAACCTGAGCAGCATCACGCTCATCCTTGTAATTTAATCCAGCGATTTTGACGCCCTGCTCTGACAGAGTGTTTAGATAGGGGTGCTCAACTCGACACGATGGGCACCAGGTTGCCCAGACATTTAAGAGCATTACCTCACCGCTGAATACTGAGTTATTGAGCTGCTTATTTTGGTCTGACAAAGAACTCAGCTGAAACTTCGGTACTGGGTCGTTTAGCCGTGCCGTTTCTAGTTTGGTAGGATCCTTACCGATAGCGGTATATAGTATGAGCCCAAGAGCAATAGTAAGAACGAGAGGTGTGAAAAGGACGATTCTTTTGTTCATACCAGGCCTCCATTTTTATTGTCTACGAGTTTTGACTTTAAGCGATAACGACGATCACTTATCGCAAACAATCCACCTAGCGCCATAAAAATAGTGCCAAGCCAAATCCATCTAACGAAGGGTTTTATTTGAATACGAACTGCCCAGGCACCGTCAGTGAGTGGCTCGCCTAAAGCAATATAGAGATCACGGAATAGCCCGGCATCAATGCCTGCTTCCGTCATAGGGCTGTTCTTAGAGAAGTAAACTCGCTTCTCGGGGTGTAATGTGGCGACTTCGTTCCCTGATGCAACCGAGGTAACACGTACCGTGGCACGATCAGCCTGATAGTTAGCGCCAGTATAGGGATCTAAGCTTTCAAATACGAAGTTGTAACCAGACACACTCACTTGCTCGCCAGGCGCCATACGAATATCTCTTTCTTCAGATTCAACCGACACTAGCGTTACGCCTAGAATACTAAAGGCAAACCCCAAGTGGCCAAGCGTCATTCCAACATAGGAACGGCTGAGTCGTCTCAGGCCGCGAATGCGTCCGGCTTTGTTCTCTGATTTCTGATATACGTCTTTTAAGGTAAAGCCGGTAATCCAAAGCGCTAGAAATGACCCAAAAAACGCACCGACATGAAATTCTTCAAAAAGAATAAATGGCAAGGCGAAAGCGATCAATACCGCCGACAAGGCAACCCAGCGTAGTTGCTTAATCAAAAGTGAAAGCTCAGTGTTTTTCCAACGCCCGACAACACCAAAACCCATCACGATCGCTAAAATGGACATCAGCGGTGCAAAAACGGCGTTAAAGTAAGGAGGCCCAATTGATAGTTTGCCTGCGCCGATAAAATCTAATACTAATGGATAGAGTGTACCCATCATAACTGTGACCCATGCAACGACCAGTAATAGATTGTTTACCAGCAAAAAGGTTTCCCTAGATAGCATGCTAAATTGAGCTTTGCTGCGAACCTCGGGAACCTTGAGCGCATAAAGTGTTAGAGAGCAAACCATTGTGATGCCGAGCAAGCCAAGAACGAATTGACCGCGAGCAGGGTCCGATGCAAACGCATGAACAGATGTTAGCACCCCAGAGCGAACAAGAAAGGTCCCGAGTAAACTGAGCGAAAATGCAAAGATCGCGAGTAATACAGTCCAGCTCTTAAATACTCCGCGTTTTTCGGTTACAGCCAGGGAGTGTATTAAAGCGGTACCCACGAGCCATGGCATAAAGGAAGCGTTTTCTACTGGGTCCCAGAACCACCAGCCACCCCAGCCAAGTTCATAATATGCCCACCAGCTACCCAGGGAAATACCTAAGGTGAGGAACGCCCAGGCTACTGTAGTCCAGGGGCGTGACCATCTAGCCCAAGCTGAATCTAGTTGACCGCTCATCAATGCGGCAATCGCAAAGGCAAACACAACCGAAAAACCGACATAGCCCATATAGAGCATTGGCGGATGAACGATCAGTCCAAAGTCTTGAAGTAGAGGGTTTAGATCAGCGCCCTCTGCTGGAAACTCCGGTAAGTAACGGTCGAAAGGGTTTGACGTCAAAATAATGAAGGATAAAAAACCGATACTTATCATCCCCATTACCGATAACACTCTTGCGAGAATATCTGAAGGCAGTTGCTTGGAAAATAACACAACAGCCGCAATCCAGCCGGAAAGAATCAATGCCCAAAGTAATAAAGACCCTTCATGACCACCCCAAATTGCACTTATCTTATATTGCAGTGGTAACAGTGTATTGGAGTGGTTGGCTACGTACTGAACACTAAAGTTATCTTGGACAAACGCAATACCCAGGCAAGTGAAGCTGAGTACCATAAAAACGAACTGCCCCCAGGCTATTGGACGGGCTAGATAGACGCACAATGCATTATTGCGAGCAGCTCCCCATAGTGGAACGACAGCCAATAAAACGCTTAGTGAAAAAGCGATGACTAGTGCAAGATGCCCTATTTCTGGTGTAAACATCTACGGCTGTCCTTCTTCGACGGGTTTAGTATGAATGCCTTTTGGCGCGGTGCCACCAGACTTTTCTAAAGCGTCAGCAACTTCGGGCGGCATATAGTTCTCATCGTGCTTGGCTAGAACTTCATCGGCTATAAGAACATTGTTCTCATCGAGCCGGCCAAGCGCTACAATCCCCTGTCCTTCTCTAAAGAGGTCTGGCAGTATTCCTGTATAAGAAACCTCTACGTTTTCTTTATAATCGGTTAGCGCGAAGGTGGTGGCCAAACTATTTTCGCTACGTTTAACGCTTCCCTCTACAACCATGCCTCCAGCACGAATACGAGCGCCCTTTGGGGCCTCTCCTTGTGCGATTTGTGTTGGGTTATAAAATAGATTTATATTTTCCGTCAAAGCGTACATGGCCAGACCAATCACGGTCCCAAACCCAACGAGAAGAAAAATAATAAGTGTAAGGCGTTGTTTGCGCTTAGGGTGCATCAATTATTTCCACCTGAAATCAATACTGAAAGATTAGTAAAATAGTTAGCAAATCGTCTGCTAAGGCTCAGTCTGTGCGGTTTGTTTATTCTTGAGTTCCGTGCGTCGATATCTCTGAGAAAGCTCGCGAAGAATAGACTTTCGTTGCATTAGCGGTTGAACATAGGCGATAAGGAATACTAGCAAGCCTATACCGTAACATAGCCACACGTATAAACCATGCCCACCCATATTTAAAAACTCAGAAAAGCTGTCAAAACTCACTGACGCCTCCTAACAAGTAAAACCATTTTTGTTGAACTAAACATGTCGCTAGCGAACTCCGGACTGCTTTACGATGTCCTGAACCCATCTGGTTTTTCGCTCTCGAAGCAATATTTGGTTCTGCATTCTGATAATAACAAGTGCCGCGAAAAAGCAGTAAATACCGATGACCATCACTAATAAGGGTATCCACATTTCTGGCACCATTGCTGGTTTCTCGGTTAATTTAAAGGTTGCTGGTTGATGCAGGGTATTCCACCACTCAACAGAGTATTTAATAATCGGGATGTTCACGACGCCAACAAGCACAGTAATGGCAGATGCCCTTGCAGCCATATTTGCATCTTCAATAGCGGTTTGAATCGAGATCACACCAAAGTATAGAAACAGCAAAATAAGCATGGCGGTGAGCCGTGCATCCCATACCCACCATGTACCCCAGGTTGGCTTGCCCCAAACCGCACCAGTGAATAAAGCTAAAAAGGTAAATGCCGCACCAATTGGTGCAGCGGAAGAAATAAATATATCAGCAATTTTCATGCGCCAAACAAGAGATACTAGAGCAGCTGAAGCCATCATCATGTAGCAAGATTGAGCGAGAATCGCGCTTGGCACATGCAGGTAAATAATTCGGAAGCTGTTTCCTTGCTGATAATCAGGTGGAGCAAAAGCCAGGCCCCATGTAACCCCTGCTGTTATTAAGCCAAGTGCTGCAATCAGAAACCAGGGATAGTACTGTTTCGAAATATCATAGAACCACTTCGGCGAACCAAGCTTGTGAAAAAATGTCCATTTCATGGAGTTACTTCTTAACTAGCATAGATTGATTAAAATACTCGAGCTTCATTAGTTTGAAACACTCATCCGTAGTGCGGCAGCAGACGCAAAGGGCGAAAGTGTAACCGCTAGCACCAGCATGATACCGATAATTGCGAGGTGCCCGCCAACTGGTAAACCGTCAATACTGGCCTGTACCGTACCGGTACCAAATATTAGCACTGGTATAGTCAGTGGTAAGACTAATAGAGAAACCAGCACACCACCAGAGCGCAAGCTTACCGTCAATGCAGCACCAATGCCACCAATTAAGGTGATAACAGGAGTCCCCATGATCAAGGTCAATAAGAGTATTGGCAGGTGTTGAGGGTCAAGATGCAACATGACAGCGAGTAACGGCGACATGACCACAAGCGGCAGAGCAATTAGCAACCAATGAACAAAGGCTTTAACTAGCAGCAGCAGATATAAAGGGTGTGAGCTTAGTACAAGCTGCTCGAGTGAACCGTCGTCGTAGTCGGCCTGGAACAGGCGATCCAAGGAAAGCATTGTAGAAAGTAAGGCAGCAACCCAAACTAAACCAACAGATGCCGTGCCTAGAAAGTCGGGTGAAGGGTCTACGCCTAAGGGAAATAACACAATAATAATAGCGAAAAAAACTAGTGGGTTTGCCAGTTCCTGCTTGTGCCTAAATGCGGTAAGAAACTCTTTAGTTAAAATAGCTTTGGCGACGGGCCACAAACCGGTACTGGAGTTCATGCTCATATTACACTTCCTTTAATGGGAAGTATTTCAAGTCCGGGTAAAGAAAGCTGATGATGTGTTGTAAGAATGATTGTGACACCGCTAATTGCTTTTTCTAACAACAAATTTTCAAACTGGGCAACGCCTTGCTTATCGATGGCAGTAAAGATCTCATCAAGAATCCAGATCTTTGCCTCAGAGAGATATAATTGCGCCAGAGTTACGCGACGCTGCTGACCTGCTGACATATTGCGGCATAGAACATGTTCATACCCTTCTAAGCCGACTGAGCTGAGCGCGCTCCATAGCTGTTGTTCTACAACTGTTTGTCGCAAGCCAAGTAGATAACGCAGATTCTCTAAAGGTGTCATGCTGGTTTTAATGGCAGATTTATGGCCAATAAAAAGAAGCTGAGACTGGAAACTAAGCTGGGATTTATATAGAGCTTCGCCCTGCCAGTTAACTACGCCGTCATATGAAGTGAATAAGCCAGCTAAAATTCGTAGCAAGGTTGTTTTACCTGCACCATTAGGGCCTTCGAGCTGCGTTATCGTGGCAGGAAGAAAACTATGCTCTAGCCCGGAAAACAGAATGCGGTCTTCACGTTCACAAGATAGCTGCTTAATTTGGAGTACTGGCTCAACCATAGAGGTTTATGACTGCTTAAATAGAATCTCGAAGTCGCTATTATACCTGCAAAATACAATTTGAATATCTATTCACTTAGCTTATACCTTACAAATAAGAAAGGTTGCCTAAAGCTATACCACTAATGAGGAAATGCTCGGCAACCTATATCGATCGAGGCGAAATAATCAGATTGAGCGACTAAGCACGCCTTTTTGTAAAGGCATGAACTCCCAGGCCTGAGAGCGTCTGAGCCACAGATATCCAGGCTGTCTGATCAGGTATGGCCTGTTTGCCTTTAGATAGCCTCGCAAGCTGTGATTCGTACCAGGTAATATCAAGCATGGTCATTTTATCGATAAACTTCACGCCAGTGCTGGGTTTCGGTATATCAATCTTGTGCTCGGGATTTGCTATTAGCTCATTGGGAAAATCGGGATAAACAGAGAGCGGTCGAGCCAAACCGATAAAATCAGTTGCGCCACTCTTTAAGGCTTGAAGCATTGCGCTACCTGAGCGGAAGCCGCCAGTAACGACAAGTGGAATTGAAACGCGCTCGCGGATTTTATCTGCATATTCTATGAAGTATGCTTCGCGTCGGCGTGTTGATTCCTTAATGTTATGACCTACCATGCTTGGGCTTTCGTAGGTGCCGCCGGAAATTTCCAGTAAATCAATTCCCGCTTTTGCAAGGGTTTCGACTACTTCCATAGATTCTTCATGAGAGAACCCTCCTTTCGAGTAGTCAGCAGAATTTAATTTAATGCCAATTGGGTAATTATCATCTGTGGCTTCACGAATAGCACGGTAAACCTCTAATACAAAGCGCATTCTATTTTGTAAGCTACCGCCCCACTTGTCTTTTCTCTGGTTGTGGTGTGGAGATAAAAACTGGCTAACCAAATAACCGTGAGCGCCATGAATTTGTACACCATCGAAGCCTGTTTGTTTGGCAAGTTTTGCGGCGGTCGCAAACTTTTCGATTATTTCTAAAATTTCGCTTTCTTCGAGCGCACGAGGGGTGGCAAAGGTGTTTTCAAGCCCCCCACCTAAAGGAATAGCAGAGGGGGCGACTGGCTGCTTTGTTAAAAACGTTGGCGATTGCTTACCTGGGTGGTTTAATTGCATCCAAACTTTGGTGTCATTCTGCTTTGCAGCGTCCGCCCATTGAATGAAGCTCTCGAGGTCGCTTTCGTTATCTAGAACAACGTTTTTTGGTTCGCCAAGTGCTGCCCGGTCAATCATGACGTTACCTGTGATAAGTAACCCAGTACCGCCAGCTGACCAGGTACGATATAACTTAGCAAGTCGCTTGCCCGGATTGTGCTGTTTGTCTCCCAGTTGTTCGCTCATTGCAGACTTAAAGAATCGATTTTTAACGTTTACATTACCTTGTTGATATGGCGTAGCAAAACTTAGACTTGGGTGTGTAGTGCGTGACATGAGAACCTCGGTTTTTGGTTTTTATCTTATTTTGCTAATAATATAGATCTATATTTGTGACCGCTAGTCATGAATAGTGTAATACACATTCCTA
>NZ_LWGA01000113.1:0-1145 GCF_001635235.1 Oleiphilus sp. HI0117
AAGAGTAGCATTTGATCGTGCTGGTTTTAAATATCACGGTCGTGTAAAGGCATTGGCTGACGCTGCGCGTGAAGCCGGATTAGAGTTCTAAGGGGCATTACGATGAGCGTAGAAGACAAAAACGGTCCAGAGCTACAGGAAAAACTTGTACAAGTTAACCGTGTAGCAAAAGTTGTTAAAGGTGGTCGAATCTTCGGTTTCACAGCACTAACTGTTGTTGGTGATGGTGCAGGTCGTGTAGGTTTCGGTCGTGGTAAAGCGCGTGAAGTTCCAATCGCTATTCAAAAAGCAATGGATGCAGCTCGCAAGAATATGGTTGACGTACCTCTTAGCGGTACAACCTTGCAATATCCTGTAACTGCAAAGCATAGTGGCTCTAAGGTCTATATGCAGCCTGCTTCAGATGGTACTGGTATCATCGCTGGCGGCGCAATGCGCGCAGTGCTAGAAGTCGCAGGGATTCAAAACGTACTTGCTAAGTGCTACGGCTCTACAAACCCAGTTAACGTTGTTCGCGCAACAGTTAAAGGTTTGAGTGCAATGAAGTCACCAGAAGACGTTGCTGCTAAGCGCGGCAAGTCTGTAGACGAAATTACAGGATAAGGTCATGGCTAAGAAAACAATACAGGTTACATTGTACCGTAGCCCGATTGGTCGCTTACCTGCTCATAGAGCGTGTGTTACCGGTCTTGGTCTACGTAAGATTGGTCAGACTGTAGAGCTGGAAGATACACCTTCAGTTCGCGGTATGGCTAACAAAGTTAACTACATGGTTAGGATTGAAGGAGAATAAAATGCGTCTTAATTCAATAAGTCCAGCTCCTGGATCAAAGCCTACAGCTCGACGTGTAGGTCGCGGTATTGGTAGTGGTTTTGGTAAAACTTGTGGTCGTGGCCACAAGGGTTTGAAGTCTCGTTCTGGCGGTTCTGTAGCGCCAGGTTTCGAGGGTGGTCAGCAACCTCTAGCACGCCGACTTCCAAAGTTCGGTTTCAGTTCACGTCAAGCTAAGTACTCTGCTGAAATTCGTTTGAACGAATTAGCAGCTGTCGAAGCTGATGTTATCGACTTGGATGCGTTGAAAAACGCAAACTTGGTTCGTCGTGATGCTAAGCAGGCTAAAGTTATTTTGTCGGGCGAGTTATCT
>NZ_LWGA01000114.1:0-1095 GCF_001635235.1 Oleiphilus sp. HI0117
GAACCGAGCAGTTGGCGAGGCCAGAAGGATGGCTAGCTATATTATATCTTTAGATTTACCACCAAAAAGTCGAATCGGTATTCTTTCGAAGAACTGTGCGCATTGGATCATGAGTGATCTGGCGATCTGGATGGCGGGTCATATATGTGTACCTCTTTACCCTACGCTAAATGCTGAAACGGTTAAGTATATCCTTGAGCACAGTGAAACGCAGTTGTTATTTGTTGGTAAACTGGACGACTGGGAAATGATGAAACCTGGTGTGCCAGATGATTTACCTTGTGTTTCTTATCCTCTAAGTCCAAAAACAGATTACCCAAGCTGGGATAACCTGGTTGCTGAGCATGCTCCGATACAAGAAGATACTGTTCGGGATGCTGACGAGTTAGCGACGATTGTTTATACATCGGGTTCAACCGGCAAGCCAAAAGGCGTTATGTTGTCATTTGAGGCCTTAGGTATTGCAGCAAGCGGTGTTGCACAAGCTTTGGATATAAAGCCTACTGATAGAATGTTATCTTACTTGCCACTGGCGCACGTGTTTGAACGTTTTGCGGTTGAGCAGTCCTCTATCCATATAGGTGCTCAGTTATTTTTTGCTGATGCTTTGGATACCTTCCTGGACGACTTGCGTCGTGCTAAACCAACGGTCTTTATTTCTGTTCCACGCCTGTGGTCCAAGTTCCAACTAGGTATCTTTAAGAAGATGCCTCCTAAGAAACTAAATCGTTTGCTTAAGATTCCAATTGTGTCTGGTTTGGTCAAGAAGAAAGTATTGACTGCTCTGGGCTTGGAATACTGCCGTTTTGCTGGAAGTGGTTCGGCGCCGTTATCAGGTGATATCATTAATTGGTATCGTAACCTGGGTCTGGAATTGCTAGAAGGTTACGGTATGTCTGAGAATTTTGCATATTCTCATATCTCATTGCCAGGCCGCTCAAAGGTTGGTTATGTAGGTGAGCCGATGCCGGGTGTTGAACAGCGTATTTCAGAAATTGGTGAGATCGAGGTCAAGAGCCCTGCTACGATGATGGGCTACTATAAAGACGAAGAAAAGACCAAAGAAACCTTTACCGAGGATGGCTTCTTGCTGAC
>NZ_LWGA01000115.1:0-292 GCF_001635235.1 Oleiphilus sp. HI0117
TATTAAATCAAGCCCCCGTTTTTTTGGTTGGTATTGCTTTGTATTTTTTTTTAAATCGTGGAACGATAGATGTTAATAGATTACAACTAAGGAGTGTTATTGGATTAGCTCTATGTATATGTTGCCTTACTTGGGCTTCAATTTATGTTGGGTGGTTTGTAGGTGATGATCTATCCAATTCAATGACCCTAGCTCCATTTTTGTCAGCCTTGTCATTTTCTTTATTACTAATTTTGTTTAAATCGGTTAAAAAGCTGAACTTAGGGATATTGAGAAAAATAGGTATTAGATC
>NZ_LWGA01000116.1:0-579 GCF_001635235.1 Oleiphilus sp. HI0117
GTATTATCTAGATGCGTGATCGCCATGCTTTCGGTGATCTCAAAGCAGACTTTATGGGGCGGCACCTTATTCTCTTCAAAGAGATTAACCAGAAAAGCTGAGAATTCTTTTTGACCAATGCTCTGTGGACTGAGGTTAATACTGGCACAGCCGAGCTTTTCCAAGTGCTCGGGGTGTTTACCTAACCAAGCGAAGTAATTCTTGATGACCCAGCGATCTATATTAGGCATGAGGTTATAGCGTTCTGCCGCGGGCAAGAACTGGCCTGGAGAACAAAGGTTGCCGTTGCTATTGATCAGGCGAAGCAGGATTTCGTAATGAAAGTTTTGCTCTTGACCTTGGTTGGGCGCAATGTGTTGAAAGACTAAAAAGAACTGATCATTCGTTAGTGCTTCTTTAATTGTTGTGACCCATTGCATTTCGAGCTGTCGGAACTGTAGGTCTTTATCAGACTCAATGAATACATGAACACGATTACGCCCTTGGTCTTTGGCCATATAGCAAGCAGCATCCGCCATGGCTAGTAGTTGTTCTACATTCTGGTGATAAGGGTATATTTCAACCAAGCCGATACTGACG
>NZ_LWGA01000117.1:0-864 GCF_001635235.1 Oleiphilus sp. HI0117
TGCCGCACTTCAACTTTTAGAGCAAGACCCTGCTTCCTTACCGATTCCGAACGACCCTCAAGGTCGTACAGTTGGTGAAATGAAACAAGTGATTAACGATGAAAAAGAAGACCTGGGTAATGAAGGCGTTAATACTGAAATAAATACTGAAGAAGAAGTTGTACTCAAGCCCGCTGAAACTGACCCAGACCTGGATGATGATGGCGTTCCAAATGATCAGGACGCTTTTCCTGAAGATGCGAGTGAGACAACTGACACCGATGGTGATGGCACAGGTAACAATGCCGACAACGACGACGATAACGACGGCGTTAAAGATGAAGACGATGACTTCCCTCTAGACGCAAGCGAACAAACCGATACAGATGAAGATGGAATCGGTAACAATGCCGATACTGATGATGACGGCGATGGTACTGAAGATATTGCCGATGACTTTCCTTTAGATTCTGAACGTCAGAATAAGTCTGATAAGGATAACGATAACTGGTCTGCCAATCAGGACCCTGATGATACCAATGCCAGCATTCCAGGTATCGATTTTGTTGATACCGATGGCGATGGCATGGCTGATTCTGGTGGCAGAAATGATGACCCTGATGATGATAATGATGGTGTGATCGATACTGAAGATGCCTTCCCAACAGACCCTACAGAACAAAAAGACCAAGATGGCGATGGCACAGGCGATAATGCTGATACTGATATCGACGGTGACCAGGTGCCGAACGATGAGGATAAGTTCCCACGTAACCCATTTGAAAGTGTTGATACCGATGGTGATGGTATTGGTAATAATACAGATGAAGACGACGATGGTGATTCCGTACCTGATCTTCAGGAAGAGCAAGATGGCACCAACCC
>NZ_LWGA01000118.1:0-274 GCF_001635235.1 Oleiphilus sp. HI0117
GGAAATCCCAGCGAAGTATTGGATCAAAACAGATGCTAAAACTAAGGAAGAAATTACTAAGTTTAAGCGTGAAATCCGTATGGCTCTAAAAGCAGAGGGTAACCACCACCCTAAAGCTTTAAAAATGCTTTGGAAAATCCGTTGTTCTGAAAATCCAACTGCTGCCGAGTGTGGTACACCAGAGTAATTTGCTAACTTAGCTTTTACTTTCTAAAGCCCGGCCGTTGCCGGGCTTTTTATTGTCTGCGATTAATCCATTGGTAGGAATGTGTAT
>NZ_LWGA01000119.1:0-959 GCF_001635235.1 Oleiphilus sp. HI0117
GGAAACATACAACTGTGAAGTTGTTACCTACACAGCTGACCTTGGTCAAGGTGAAGAAGTTGAACCTGCACGTTCCAAAGCAGAAGCATTGGGTGTTAAAGAAATCTATATTGAAGACGTGCGCGAAGAATTTGTTCGTGACTATGTTTTCCCGATGTTCAGAGCAAATACTATTTATGAAGGCGAGTACCTGTTAGGTACGTCTATTGCTCGTCCTTTAATTGCCAAGCGAATGGTCGAAATTGCTAATGAAACAGGTGCTTGTGCTATCTCTCACGGTGCGACCGGTAAAGGTAATGACCAGATTCGTTTTGAGTTAGGTGCCTATGCACTTAAGCCGGGTGTTCAGGTCATTGCACCTTGGAGAGAATGGGATCTCAACTCTCGTGAAAGCTTGTTAGCCTATTGTGATACACACGGTATCGAAGTTGAAAAGAAGAAAGGTAAGTCTCCTTATTCTATGGATGCAAACTTGCTACATATTTCTTATGAAGGCGATATGCTAGAAGATCCTTGGAATGAGCCTGAAGAAGAAATGTGGCGTTGGTCTGTTTCTCCTGAGAACGCTCCAGATACACCGACTTATATCGAACTGACATATGAGAAAGGCGATATCACCGCGATCAATGGTGAAGCGATGAGCCCGGCAACCGTGCTTGAGACCTTGAATAAGGTCGGTGGTGATAATGGTGTCGGCCGTTTGGATATCGTTGAAAACCGCTATGTAGGTATGAAGTCTCGAGGCTGCTATGAAACGCCAGGGGGCACGATTATGCTTAAGGCTCACCGTGCGATTGAATCTTTGACTCTCGATAAAGAGTCTGCGCATTTGAAAGACAGTATTATGTCTAAGTATGCGGAGTTGGTTTATAACGGTTACTGGTGGTCCCCTGAGCGTAAAGCGCTTCAAGCCTTGATAGATGAAACACAGCATTATGTAAACGGTGTTGTTCGCGTTA
>NZ_LWGA01000120.1:0-726 GCF_001635235.1 Oleiphilus sp. HI0117
AGCAGGTATTGAAGCGAAACAGAATTCACTTATCTCATCACGTATTCTAGCCAAGATAGAGAAAGTACATGTACGAGCAGGGCAGCAGGTTAAACAAGGGCAGCTACTGATTGAATTGGAAAAGGCAGATTTGCTATCACGGGAGTCTCAGGCAAAAGCGGCTTTGTCTTCAGTGTCTGCACGATTGTTGGAAGCAAAGAATAATCTTAAGCGTTCTGAGGACTTGAGTCAGAAAGGCTTGATTGCTAACGCTGCTTTGGAGCAGACTCAGGCAAACTACGATAGCTTGTTAGCCGGTAAGCAAAGTGCAGAACAGGCTTTGTTAGAAGCGCAAACGGCCCTGGGTTATGCTCAGGTGCATTCCCCTATTGATGGTCTAATAATCGATCGCTTTGCAGAGCCCGGTAATACTGCCCAACCAGGGATGCAGCTTCTTACCTTATATAATCCAGCTACTTTACGAGTCGAGGCGCATGTGCGCGAACAATTGGCGATCGGCCTCAGTTTGGGTGACACCTTGCAGGTAAGGATTCCCTCGATGAATAAGAATCTGCCTTCAGTAATAGAAGAAATGGTGCCAGCAGGTAATGCTGCATCTCGAAGCTTCTTGATTAAGAGCCGTCTGGAGGCTGAAGGCTTGCTACCTGGCATGTATGCGCAATTAAGTGTGCCGGTGGGTACGAAACAACAGATTCTATTGCCTAGTGATCGTATAGCTTATGTTGG
>NZ_LWGA01000121.1:0-1423 GCF_001635235.1 Oleiphilus sp. HI0117
CGTAGAAATTACCTCTACCTAGTTTCAGTGCCTGAATTGCTTTATCAATAGGCAACTTGCCCATTTTCTGAATGCTTACTTGAGGAGCACCTTTGGCATATTCAGCGGAGCTACCTCCTAAAGGGACAAGCAAAGTACCTTTCGCCTTCTTAAAGTCTTTTATTTCGAAGTCTGTAATGTCTGAGACTAAGGCTTGTTTCGATAGAAAGCCATTGTCCAGCCAATATAAAAACTGTGATCTTTTTTCTGAAAAACCAGACGAGGGATAGAAATCGATATCACCTTCTTTAAGGTGATGATAAACACGTTTTTTAGGTAACCTTACGATTTCAAGTGAGAGTCCTATCATCTCTGCTGCTTTAGAGAAAAGTTCTCGGTATGCACCGCTATTATCATTTTTGTTGCCGATATAGGGCGGTTTGCTGCCTTCTTTATAGCCAAGAATGATAGTAGATTTATTGTCGGGAGAGGTAAGCGAAGTTTTTTCTTGTGAATAGCTAAGAGAGGCTTGTAAAGAAAGAAGAAAGCTTAGAATGAATACCCATCTTGTTGGATGTTTCATTTGTGCCTCCTTTTAGTTAGCTGCTTTGAAGCTGAAACAATGCGAGTAGCTCACTACTCGCATTATAGGCTTATCTATACAGCGTCACTACCGGTTTCGCCAGTACGGATTCGAATCACTTGCTCAAGTGATGAAACAAATATCTTTCCGTCGCCGATCTTTCCAGTATTGGCTGCATTTGTCATCGCTTCGATAACTTTATCTAGCATATCTTCACTGATNGCTACTTCTAGTTTAACTTTTGGTAGAAAGTCTACAACGTACTCAGCGCCACGATACAACTCTGTATGACCTTTCTGGCGACCAAATCCTTTAACTTCAGTAACTGTTATACCCTGAACACCGATTTCTGATAGTGCTTCACGTACATCATCAAGTTTAAAAGGTTTGATTATCGCAGTAACAAGCTTCATTCTATTCTCCGTTATCTTAAAAAGACTCGTAATTGTTCTGTTACGAGTAGTTATATCTCACTATAGTTGTTTATTCATTGATGCCAAGCAACTCAACATCAAAAATTAGTACCGAGCCAGCCGGGATGGCGCCAGCAGCTCTATTTCCGTAGCCAAGTTCGCTCGGAATAAATAATCGGGTCTTCTCGCCAACCACCATAAGTTGCAGACCTTCAGTCCAGCCTTTGATAACTTGATTCAAGCCAAAAGAGATAGGTTGTCCGCGAGCTACGGAACTATCAAAGACAGTGCCATCAGTTAAGGTGCCATGATAATGAACTTTAACTTTATCGTTTGCAGTAGGGTGGGCTTCTCCCGTACCGGCTTGAAGTACCTTATATTGAAGACCCGACTCGGTTGTGACAACGCCTTCTTTGGTCATGTTTTGGGCAAGAAACTCACTGCCTAA
>NZ_LWGA01000122.1:0-5610 GCF_001635235.1 Oleiphilus sp. HI0117
CATTTGATCTGATTACTTATAAAGATACCTTGCAAGGTCATGTTCACATGGCGTTTGTAAGAGGTGATTTATCAAAGGTGGATGCGCCGGTTATTCGGGTTCAGTCTCCTGATATCCTGCGTGATAGTTTAGGTGTTAAAGTGCCAGGATCGCAGAGTTGGTCTATGCAGCATTCGTTAGAGCGAATCAATGAAGAAGGCGCTGGCGCCTTAGTAGTTTTAGGTGGCCCGGCTGTTGACTTGGAAGAACGCTTGGCAGGATTTTTTGTGAACAAGCCAGCACCTTCGCAGACAGGAACGGGGGCGTATTTGACAGTGGGCACAGGCTCTCAGATCTTGCGTGATTTAGGCGTGACAAAAATGCGCCTATTGAATCCACCTGTTAAGTTTTCAGCTATTTCAGGTTTCGATTTGGAAGTGGTTGAATTTATTCCATATACAGCTTCTTGATGAAGTGGCTATTGAAATAAAACGAAACGAATTTTAAGAACGGTAACATACTAAAGAGAAAGGTCTTATGCGAAATATTAAAACCTATGAAGGTGATTTTAGAGATACGACGGGTGCAAAGTTTGCGATTATCGTGACACGATGGAACTCCTTTGTGGTAGAAAGCTTGCTAGAAGGTGCGGTGGATTCTTTGGTACGTCACGGTATTGATGAGAGTGATATCGAGATATTCCGCATTCCTGGCGCATTTGAAATGCCTTTAGCCGTGAAACGTGTTGCTGAAACTAAAAAGTATGACGCAGTGGTTGCTTTAGGAGCGGTGATCAGAGGCGGTACGCCTCACTTCGAGTATGTTGCTGGAGAGTGTGTGAAAGGTTTGGGTGCCGTATCATTGGATACAGGTATTCCTGTTGCCTTTGGCGTTCTGACGGTGGACACCATTGAGCAGGCGATTGAACGTGCCGGCACCAAAGCGGGTAACAAAGGTGAAGAAGCTGCGATGTCAGTTCTAGAGATGGTTCAACTATTTAAACAGTCAGGTATTTAAGTGAGCGAATCTAACCCTGCCGCAGGCGGTCAGCCTGTAAAGAAAACTGGAACGGCACAGCGTAAGAAGGCTCGAAAGTTGGTTCTTCAGGCGCTATATCAGTGGCAAATTTCCGGCTCCAGTATTGCTCAGGTAGAAGCAGAGTTTCGTACCGATCATGACTTTGATCGTATCGACTCGGCTTACTTTCGTGAAGTCTTTAGCGGTATACCTAAAGAAGTGACAGAATTGGATCAGGCAATTGAGCCTTTTCTGGATCGCGCAATTGTGGATGTTGACCCGGTAGAGATGAATGTTCTGCGTATGGGTGTCTTTGAATTTAAGCACCGCATTGATGTGCCTTACCGTGTGGTTATTAATGAGGCTGTTGAACTGGCTAAGTCATTCGGTGGTACTGATGGCCACAAGTATGTGAATAGTATTCTTGATAAGCTCGCCTTGCGTTTGCGCGCGGCTGAAACACGTCATAAACCCTCTTAGTGTTATAGCAACTTAGTTGATCCGATGCCATCTGCTCCTTCTGAATTCCAAATAATTAAACGGTATTTTGAAGGAGTGGGGCCTATCGATAAGCAGCTCGTTAACCAGGGTATAGGTGACGATTGTGCTGTCATTAACCCTCCTGCGAATAAGTCTCTGTGCTTCTCACTTGATACTATGGTTGAGGGGCGGCACTTTCCCAAGTCGGCACCGCCGCAACAATTGGCTATCCGAGCAATGTCTGCGTCATTGAGTGATTTGGCTGCAATGGGGGCGTCACCAGCATTCTTTACCTTGTCTTTGACGCTTCCTGATTCTGACCCGGATTGGCTTGAAGGCTTTTCAAGGGGGCTCAAGTATATGGCGGAGCGTTATCAATTGAGCCTCTTGGGCGGAGATACAACGCGAGGGCCATTAACTATTGGTATTCAGGTGCATGGTTTTACAGCTCAAGACAAAGCGCTACGTCGTAGTGGTGCTACAGAAGGCGAGGTGTTGGTTGTGACAGGGTGCTTGGGTGATGCGGGTGCTGCGCTAGACCTGCTGGATAAGAGTGCGCTTAGTGGCGTTGAGGAATACCTCCTGGGTCGATACTATGCTCCCACGCCAAGATTTGCAGAGGGCTTATTGATCACCCCCTACGCGAGTGCTTGTATTGATATCTCGGATGGTTTGCTAGCTGATGCAGGGCATATTGCTGAGTCTTCTTCATGTGGCCTAAGGATTGACCTGGACGCCTTGCCCTTGTCGAAAGAATTGCGTGAATTTTCTAAAGATAGAGCTGCGCTACTGGCACTGACTGCAGGAGATGACTACGAGTTACTTTTTACGATCCCTGAGGAAGGTTGGCAGGTATTGGAGTCGAAGGCTGAGGCGAGTGCTTTCACTAGAATAGGGCGGGTTGAGCCCAAGAGTTTTGGTGTTAAGGTCTTTTCTGGTGAGCAGGAAGTCGAAATAGAGAGAAAGGGGTTTCAGCATTTTGAGTAAGTTACCGCAAGGTTTTTTAAAGAATCCGGCACACTTTGCTGCTTTTGGTTTTGGTAGTGGTTGTGCACCGAAGGCACCCGGGACAGCAGGAACATTAATGGCGATTGTTCCTTATTTATGGCTGCAGCATTTAGCCTTAGAGTGGTACTTGGTGGTTATTGTGCTGAGCTTTGTTGTTGGCTGTTGGCTGTGTGCTAAAGCTTCCAAAGCCTTGGGTGTTCATGATCATGGCGGAATTGTTTGGGACGAGTTTGTTGGCTATTGGATAGCAATGATAGGCGCGCCGAAAGGCTGGTTGCCTATTGTACTAGGCTTCATTCTGTTTCGGGTTTTTGACATCTGGAAACCGCAGCCGATTAAATATCTGGATCAGCATATCCATGGTGGTAGCGGTATCATGATTGATGATGTGATTGCTGGCCTTTTTGCTCTAGTGATTCTGCAAGTTCTCTATTTTAGCTTACCGGGCTTGTTCTGAACTTCGATTTCTAGCGCATTATTTCTTAATGCGCTAGTTCACTTTGCAGAATGCTTTAATGGGCTGTTTCTTTGGTATAGGGAGCTGGCAGTTTGTTGATGATTTTTAAAAAGCTTTGCAGGCTATCCCGGGCTCTTTCTTTATTTGCATAAGGCCCGCTATCGAAGCCTTCACGAGTAGAAAAGTACCACTTATTACCAACACTGAAAAAGCGACTGCTGCGAAAAGGTATTTCCCCTTGTTCGCCTGTGCGGTGTGAAAGATCGGCTTGTTCATTCATTGGTGTATCCTCCAATTAATACTTGTCGTTGTTGTTATTTTACTTAACTGTATAACAAATTCCCGAAAAATCAATTTGTTGCCAAGAGGTGTGCTTGGAGGCACAATGCTGTCAGTTATTTTTCCACTTAGAGGCGTTTATGTATCGATTTTTTCAAGGCTTAAGAAGGCCAAAGTTTTTAGGTTTAGTGTTAAGTTTAGTTTTATTGAGTGCTTGTTCTGCTTCAAATAAGGTGGTGCAAACCTACGAAGGAAATATATTGCCTCAGGATCAGTTAGCGGTAGTGCTTGCTCCAGAAAATATAAGTCTGATTTCTGTTAATGGGCGAGAGGTTCCTACTTATCTGTTAAGTAATATTGAAACAAAATATGGCCTGAGAGCCGGTCTTAACCAGCTTGTATTCAAGTACGAAAGTATCTGGGCGAAGCCTGGTCCTCAGACAAATGGAAATAGTAGGTCAGAGAAAACCGAGTCACAGTTAGTGATGCTCGAGTTTAATGCTCTGGCAGGGGAGTCATATAACTTTGTATATGCCGAAGCGGATAATATCAGAGAGGCTCGTAGCTTGGCTTCAAACTTCTCTGCATCGCTTGTTGATAAGGTGGGGCAGGAGCTTGCTGTTTCAGTCCCCTATACCGAGAAGAGCTCGGCTAATCAGAAGGTTTTCGTATCCGGGAAGGTGACTGGCGCCGACTCAGGCTTGAGTGAGTCAAAAAGTGAAGCTGCTTCCAGTCTGGTCTCGCTGAAAGAGCTTTGGGGGAAGACTAGCACTGAAGATAGAAAAGCCTTTTTGGTTTGGGCGTTTCAGGAGTAAAAAAGCGCTAAGTCGGCTTAGGTCGAAGAGCTGGCTCTACAGCTTGCCGCTATTTTCCTACGCAAAAGATGTTGCTGACTAAGCCGGCAACATCTTCGATAAAACCAGTCTTGTTTGTATTTGGCTCACTCAGATCAATATCGGTGCAATCTGGTATTTCTGTTTCGCTACTTAGAATCGTTTCTATCGCTGTCTGAAAGTATTTTTCAAAGGGTTGCTTAAGGGACAGTGCTTCAGGGTTGTAGGTGCAGGTGACACTGTAATTGCCGTTATAACTCACAATCATCAGTGCTAAACCAATACCGTCAAATAAAGGCGCAGTGCTAATAAATTGTGTTAATTCTGCATTTTCAAAGTAGAGCGGGAATTGAGGGCCAGGAATGTTAATGATCGGTAAATTGAACATCGGCTTATGTTTCTGTGCCAGTAGAAACTCAGAATAAACTCGTGCAGACAGTCCCGCAATGCAAGAGGGAACGAGTTCGGTCAAGTGGCTGGCTGATATTGCTGAGTCGTAGTGATTTTCCAAGGTTGCTGCCTTGTGAATCATGCAAATTCGCTTTATCGGGTCCTGCTCTGTGCTAGCAAGTGAGAATAATGTGGCGGCTAGCTGGTTTCCGGACTTAACGTCGAGGCTTGTTGAGCGAACAGATATCGGTGCTAGCGCAATAAGGTCTGATTCGGACTCGGCTTCCATATCTCTAAGATAGCTGGCAATGGCTTCGGCGCAGATCCCCATGACAACGTCATTTGTTGTGACTGAGCCAAGGCCTTTCTTAATCGACCTTACTTGATTGAGAGGAATCTCTATATTCTCGATCGCACGAGACTTGCTGATCTTTTGATTCATTGGTGTGTCGGCAACCTTCATCAGACTAGATGGAAGGTTGAGAGAGGAAAGGCGCTCGGTGATAACGGAGTAAAATGCCGAGGCAGCCGTGTCTTTTGCCAGTAAAGTGAGTTTTGCCGGAATATTAAATACGTTGTTATAGGCTGCACCTAGCCAGGAACCTGTGTCGGGTAGAGGGGTTGGTGTCCAGTCTTGATCTGATTCAGGTTTTGTCACTTCAGGGCTGACATGAACTAACTGGCTTAGAATATCTTCACCACTTACTCCGTCAATAGCTGCGATGTGAACCTTCAGCAGAAGAGCGAAGTGTTCTTGCTCGTAGCTTTTGCTTGGGTCAACTTGCAAATCCTCAATATATCTAGCTTCCCAAAGAGGGCGAGTCCGGTCGAGCGGCGCACTAAAAAAGTCGGCTGCGCTATTGAGTAGCGTTTCTTTCTGGCTTAATTTGTCGTGGCTGATATGTCGGGCGGCGTCAAAGTCCGGGTCGTCAGTCCAGACGGGTAGGTCTAGATTGAGAGGGTATTCGACTAAGCGCTCACGAAAGAATGGTTCATTCCCGAGTTTTGACTGGAGTACACGTTGAAAGTGCTCAAAATCAAGTGTGTTGTCGCCTTTAGGGCGCTGGAATACGAAAACACCACCTACGTGGAGAGGGGTGTGTTCGGTTTCCAGATATAAAAACGAAGAATCAAGTTCGGACAGCTGCTGCATTCATCAGGCTCATG
>NZ_LWGA01000123.1:0-1108 GCF_001635235.1 Oleiphilus sp. HI0117
ATTACGTTGAAGCAGGCCACCAGTTTATCGAATCCGTTAAAAATGGCCTGCTGTCACCTCAACAAACCCTCTATGATCTTGATTTGAGCGATAAGTTCGGCTTTCTTCCTCAATTGTTTGATGTCTTCGAAAGCTGGCGAAAACACAACGCCAGAATCAGCTACACGGATATGCTTTACGATACCGTGATCGCTATTCAGCAAAATCCCTCTTTAGAAAAGCTTGTTAGCAACAAGATGGATATTGTGCTGGTCGATGAATACCAGGACACCAACGACCTTCAGCACGCACTGTTAAGCTATATCGCAGGGGACCGCGCCAAAGTGACCGTCGTTGGCGACCCTGATCAGACGATATACGAGTTCCGCGGCGCAAAACCCGAATACATCATTAACGGCTTTTCCCAACAGTTTCCAGGGACGCAGAAGCTCAATTTGAGCTACTCATTCCGCTATGGGCATTGCGTTTCTTTATTAGCGAACCACCTGATTTCCCACAACTCAGGGCGACAAGCACTGCTTTGCAAATCACATGAGTCAAACCCCTCTACCCGGGTAGAAGTACACAAGTCTAAAGATGACCCCAAGACAGTGATTGATATCCTCTCAGGCACCCCTTCTCAGGATTTGTCTCAGTATGCAATTCTCACGCGAGTTTGGAGTCAGACGGTGGGCATTGAGCTCGCGTTGTTAGAAGCCGGCATCAATTACCATATGGATGGCTACCCCGGTGTATTCCACTCCAATGAAGCGCAAAGTATTTGCGCACTGTTGGAGTTGGCATGTGGACACTTTAAAACCATGTCTACTGAGCAACGGGCTTTGAAACTGGACCTTCTGTTTCATTTTCCACATGTGGGTTTACCCGACACACAGATCAAGGCCTTTTGTCATACACTTGCTCAGCATGACAGCAATTGGGGACAATTGACCAAGGAAGCCATACCTGAAGATATTAAGCGTATACAAGCTATAAAATTAGAACGGCTGGCAAGAGCACTGAATGCGCTAGAGAACAAACCGCAGCCCTTAGCCGCGACCTTTGCAAGCTATTTTAATGAAACTGAATTATATGAAGGGATTCGTTCTCTTAGCCTGAGCCACGATCA
>NZ_LWGA01000124.1:0-1027 GCF_001635235.1 Oleiphilus sp. HI0117
CCAGGTGGTTTAAGCGTGACACTCTCAAGCAACAGTTTTCTCTGCGCTGCGATAGCGGAACCCTCATGCAAGAGAAAGGAGGGTCGACCATAGTAGAGACTAACGCCTCTCTGGATGATGGGTACTTGAAGCATGGCCAGCAAAAAACCAAGACCCGGATCTTCCAGGCCACAAACATCTATAAACTTAAGCTCATGAACGAGTTGTTTAAAAACTCTCATTCTTTCCTGCTCGGAAAGAGACTTGAGTTCCTTATTTATTTCGGCAGAAACAACAGGAATTAACTTTGATATATCAGATATCGAACTGTTAGTTTCGTTTGCATGCTCAAGATTTTCGATTTTTCTAGTGACATCTTCACCCTGTTTAATGTTCTGTCCATTCTCAGAAACGAGTGATGATAAATCTTCTTTTCTACTCATAAAGTCTTCACAACAAAAATGGTCTGGTTAATAAATTCACAAGGTATCGATAAACCTCTCAGCACGAGCACAAGCACTCTCTAGGTTTAGACCTAAAGGAGTCAAAACGTTATTTGGGCCAGCCTCTTCTTTGCTCATCACATCGCGGATGCTCTGAAGCTCTTCTATTTTTTTGTGAGCTTTATCTATTTTTTCGGTAACACTTCGAATACTTGACTTGGAAGAGGTGACTTCAAATTTTGCTTTTGAAACTTTAGACTTTAGCGCAATCATTGATTTCCTAATGCTTCCTTCTTTTTTTAACGCGTTCATCCATTCCTCTTCTTGTCTAAATTGATTCAAGCTATATCTATGCTCCTGCACTTGATCAAAAAGCATCTGTTTAGAATCCATTTCTTGTTGTAAATCTTCATAACTTTTTTCGTCAATATCCAGTGACGCTCGATGTTCCTTAACAAAAGCTTCGTACTTATCGATCATTTCTCTCTGATGATCAATTTGCCTATCAATTTGCTCTACTGAACCAATGCCATAGTCTTTATAACGTTGTGCTTGATTGATTCTTTCATTGTGTTGAGAAGCGGCCTCTTTAGATTTCGCTAAAA
>NZ_LWGA01000125.1:0-848 GCF_001635235.1 Oleiphilus sp. HI0117
CCCGCCTCGAGGTTGGTTCAAACCACTTTGCTCAAAGGAGTAGCTGGAACTCAGCGAGCCAAACAATACAACTGGGTCCAATACCTTCGATACACTTAAACCCGTTGAAACAGAGTAAGTACCACTACCCGTAGACAAGCGCTCATTAGGGTTAATTTCATAAGGACTGACACCTGTTTTAGTACTTAAGGTAGTACTTAGGGTGACTGTCGCCTTACCTGGTACATAAGCAAAAGGCTGCCAACGCAAACCGAAACTCACATCCCCCCACTCCGTTGCAGATAGTGAGTTCTGAGTATCGTAGCGTGAAGATAAAGGTATCCGGGCATTTAGAGTAAGGTTATTCAGAACTCCGTAGTCAAAGCTAAAGGAGTTTGTAAAGGAATGTGTTCCAGAGGGGTTTACGTCCAGATTTCTAACCACGCCATTCTGAACATCCAAGGCAATTCTCGAATCAGAGATATAAGAGTAATCCAGAGAATAGCTTAAAGACTTTCCACCCGCTTTGAGCAAGGAATAGTTTTTCTCAGCCGCCTGGAAAACCTCTTCCAATTGCTTGGTAGAGTCCTCATCATCTGACTGTCTGGCTAAGGCATCTCGCGCCTTATCAACATTACTTTCTTCAGCACTAATATCCGAAACAAACAGCACGGTTGATGCCAGTAGCACGCATCTAATGACCCAAGAGTTCATTACCTATTCCTTCTATCTTTATAGTTTGTGTCAGTGACTCTTACACGCAGTAACAACTAACCACTTTCCTAATACGAGCAATGCTGCTCACATTTCTTACACGACATATACTTATTCAAAAACTAGTTTCGACGATAATGTAAAAACTTCGTACC
>NZ_LWGA01000126.1:0-925 GCF_001635235.1 Oleiphilus sp. HI0117
CTGTTTTATGACCAGAGCCGCCTGGTGTAAATTGATGCAAATCAATTTCAATATTCTTGCCCCTCCATATACTGAGAGCAATCGCACTAATGGAGTCGTGTTATGTACACAATACTGCCAATGTGCTTTGAATATCAATTGTTCAAAAATAATCGTTTGTTTGGCCATGACAGAAGTTAAGTGATGGGAATAAACAAACAAGGGTGAGGAACCACAAATGAGTCAGTTTTTAGACAGGTTACGTTTTTTCAAAACGAAAAAGCAGGACTTTGCCTCAGGGCATGGCGTAACAACCAACGAGGATCGTGGCTGGGAGGATGGCTATCGCCGTCGTTGGCAGCACGATAAAATTGTACGATCAACACATGGGGTCAACTGTACTGGCTCATGTAGTTGGAAGATTTATGTTAAGGATGGCCTGGTAACCTGGGAAACCCAGCAAACTGATTATCCTCGTACGCGCCCTGACCTTCCTAACCACGAGCCACGCGGCTGTCCTCGTGGTGCGAGTTATTCCTGGTACATCTATAGTGCAAACCGCTTGAAGTACCCAAAGGTACGTAAAGCTCTATTGAAGCTATGGCGCGAAGCTAAAGCCCAGCATAGTGACCCGGTTAAAGCTTGGGAATCGATTGTTAACGATCCGGCAAAAGCTAAATCCTACAAAGAAAAACGTGGTATGGGCGGCTTGGTTCGTTCTGACTGGAAAGAAGTTAATGAGCTGATTGCTGCTTCTAACGTTTACACTGCTAAGAAATATGGTCCTGACCGTATTACCGGCTTCTCGCCAATTCCTGCGATGTCGATGGTTTCTTATGCGGCAGGTGCTCGTTACTTATCCTTGATCGGTGGTAACTGCCTAAGCTTCTATGACTGGTACTGTGATTTGCCACCAGCATCTCCTCAGATTTGGGGTGAGCAGACT
>NZ_LWGA01000127.1:0-466 GCF_001635235.1 Oleiphilus sp. HI0117
CAATAACCTCTATCGTCCAATTTAATCAATTCTAAAAATAGTAAGCGTAAATATAATTACTAGAGTATTCACACTAGGAAGCAGCAGACTAGTTTTCCTCACCAATTTTGCTAGGTCGTAGGTAACGGCTAAAGCCCGCTTCTTTTAAAGCCAAATTAAGCGTACTCTGGATAATGTAGGGCGAATCCAGTGCTAAAACACTATCTAACAAGTCTTTCGCCCAAGTCATATCGATATCACGAATAACAGATTTAACCTTAAGCAAATTTGAGGCGTTCATAGACAAAGCATCATACCCCATCGCCAGCAATAGGACGGCACCAGCCGGGTCACCGGCCAACTCTCCACAAATGCTCAACTGCACGGGTAGATCAGCGGTATCCTGAGCAATCTTATATAACGCTTGAAGTACAGCTGGGTGAAAAGAATGGTAAAGCGAGGCAACACGCGGATTATTTCGGTCCAC
>NZ_LWGA01000128.1:0-918 GCF_001635235.1 Oleiphilus sp. HI0117
GCAGAAGAGCTTAATGCTCGTTGCTAATGGTCTTCAGTTTGAGTTTGACCATGGTGAGTCATTGGTGCAGGAATACGCTCGTTCTGCAGAGCTTTCTGGCCTTTAGTTCGAAACCTTCATGCCTTATCTAAAGCGTGAATTGACCTTCCTGAAACCTAAGTTTGAGAAGTTCATTATTGGTTTACCCAACGGACATTTCTATAACACTTCTGGTGCGAATCTGCTACAAGGAGGGATTCGAACCTTTGATGATAAATAACCAGACTCGAAGCCTAAAAATATTCGCTCTCGCGACTATTGGCAGGTGAGTATTCACCCTGAAGATCCTGATTCGCCTGAAGCCTATATTTCTAACTCGATGATCTCCTTTACGACGGGGGTTAAGCAGATTGTTATTGCGGCTCCTATTCAGGATAAAGGTAAGATAGTAAGGGGGATGTTGGGGCTGAGTATTCCCTGGGAATATATCCATGATCGGGTTCAAACCTTGGTTAAAGAAAGTTTTTCTGGTGTCCAGGGAAGTGCCAAGGTGATGCTGGTTGCGAATGACGGAACTTACTGGTATCACTGGGACGAAAATAAGATCATTCAACTATTACGTGATGATCAAGGCGACTTTGTCTTAAATGAGCAGGGTGAAAAGGCCGTCAGTAAGTACTCTATCCTAAATGAACATAACCCTAAATTAAACGCTCTTGGTAACGAGATGATCACGGGGAATGCCGGAATGAGGGCGCTTGATCTAGGAGGGGAGGCTCACCAGCCTATTCCTGGTAGTCGATATAGCATCGGTGTCGCGCTTGAAGACCACTTGATGTTAGCGCCTGTTAGAAAAACCTTAGAGAACACTTTCGTTATTTTGTTTTCGGCATTTATTCTAATTATTGCCGCCGGATTTTTCTTGGTAAAGTATTTTTC
>NZ_LWGA01000129.1:0-774 GCF_001635235.1 Oleiphilus sp. HI0117
TATTAGTGAGGAAGACGGACAATTTACCATTGAGATCCGTAAAGATACTAATGAGGATGGTGTTGTCGATGAAGACGACTTCCTATACGCGTGGTATGAAGTTCGTAACGGCATTGAGTTGTTAGTTTTTGCTGATGATCAAGATGCAGATAATATTGAGTTTGAATCATTGTTCTAAGTCAATGCTTAATCGGGCATACTGCTTAAGTGTTATACTAGCTATGCCCTGATTATAGGGAATACAAGAGAGGCGTTATGCCTCTCTTTTTTTTAGGGATGTTATTTTAGGTGTTAGTTCAGAATGCTAGTTCACAGGTTTACACTACTATTCCTCTCTCTTTCCTTCTTTATACTCAAATCTAATGCTTATGCGGCACCTGCAGAATATGAGGCCTACCTAGAAAGTGATGTCTATGGGCATAGTGAGACCTCTTCAATAAAGCAAATCGCTTTTGATGAGTTTAAAGGGCCACATTACCGTCAGGGTGAGTTTTCTTTTACTCATAATCGTTGGGAAAGTGGTATTCGTTTTAATAACTTCAAGATCGCCGCAATTGCTCGCTATGATTATGTTTTGGATTATTCTGAGGATCTTGCTGAGCTTGTCTATACAGATAAAAATAAGCTTGAGGTAGATACTAATCGGGATTATGAGCTGTATTTGGATGTATTACATGCACATACTTCCGGGGTTAAACTTGGCTATTTGACGCCATTATTACCATCGCTAAGTATGGAAGTTGATATTTCTTTGCTGAATATGTCGGCGTTTAT
>NZ_LWGA01000130.1:0-689 GCF_001635235.1 Oleiphilus sp. HI0117
CTTTGATGCTTGAGATAGCGCCTGGTGCAATACAAATTGACCAATAGGAATGATCAACCCGGTTTCCTCTGCGATCGGAATAAACTCATCAGGAGGTACTTGTCCTAAGGTTTGGTTATTCCAGCGTAATAGTGCTTCGGCTCCAATAATTTTGTCAGTCTGAACATCGACTTGAGGCTGGTAGGCGAGCGAGAATTCATTTCGGTCTAAGGCACCATGGATTTGTTCTTCAAGCTGTAATCTTCGGGCGACTTGTTGGTTCATTTCCTCAGTGTAGAACGAGTAGGCGTTTCGCCCGAGAGACTTGGCGTGATACATGGCTGAGTCGGCATTTCTTAGCAAGTCGGTCGGAGTAGCACCGTCATGAGGGAAAAGAGCAATGCCAATGCTGGCAGTTAGCATCAGTTTACGACCTTCAATATCAAACGAGCTTCTGAATTGTTCTAATATGCGCTCAGCAGTTTTTTGCGCAGACTTCTCGTCATCTAGGCCGCCCAAAATTAAGATGAATTCATCGCCTCCCAAGCGGCCAACTGTATCGCCCGTTCGAAGTACTTCTGATAGGCGCTCTGCAGCAACCATCAATACTTCGTCACCCATGTCATGGCCAAGGGAGTCATTAACCTTTTTAAAATCGTCTAGATCAACGAACAGTAAGGCAACTTTGTTGTTTTGACGTTGGGCTTCAC
>NZ_LWGA01000131.1:0-494 GCF_001635235.1 Oleiphilus sp. HI0117
ATGGCTGCTATTCCTCTATTGCTTTGCCATGCAGTGCTACAGACTAAGACCAATGAAATTGTCGATAGTTTTGAGATGGCTGGTGTGAAATTACTAAATATGATTTCCGATAAAACTGGTCAGTCCTAGCACTCATCTTTTTTATGAACTCAATTGACAGTAGTTTATTTATTCAAAAGATAGATAACTAACCGGTATTACTAACTAGCGATATATATATGGCACGAAGGAAGCATAGAAAGCTTGTTCAGCAGGCAGAATTGGACATCACTGCGTTCATGAATCTCATGATTGTACTTGTGCCGGTATTGCTATTAAGTATGGTTTTTTCTCAAACAGCAGTATTAGACCTTAATTTTCCAGTACTGGACGATGCGCAACTCCCAGATAATTCCGAAGAATTGCAACTGCAACTAATAATACGTAAAAACAGCCTGACATTGGCTGATACGAAACAGGGTTTAATAAGAAAGATTCAGAGTAGTGAGCAAGGT
>NZ_LWGA01000132.1:0-962 GCF_001635235.1 Oleiphilus sp. HI0117
TCAAGCCTCACTAAACGCCTATCGCTAACTAAGTGTAGCGCTAAATTCGAATTTTTCCTTCGAAAACAGTCATAGCGGGGCCTTCCATCATTAACGGTGAGCCGACGCCCTGCCACTCAATTTTTAGATTACCGCCAGGCAAGCGAACCTCAACTGGCGATTCCAGCACACCTCGGCTTATTCCAGCGGCAACAGCCGCACACGCACCGGTACCACAGGCCAAGGTTTCACCCACACCTCGCTCGTAAACGCGTAGTTGGATAAAGCGCTTATGTACTATTTCCATAAAACCAACATTCACACGCTCTGGAAAGCGTTCATGCGCTTCAATCAATGGTCCTAAATGCGCAACCTGCTGATCACTCAATTCAGGCACCTGCAAAACAGCATGAGGGTTGCCCATAGACACCGCAGAAATCTGCAAGGGTTCACCATCGACATCGATGCTGTAACTATCTGCTGGAGCATCCGCTGTAAATGGAATACTTTCTGGGTCGAATACTGGTTCGCCCATGTCTACAAGGACGCGACCATCATCATTGACCTTTAACTCAATATCGCCTTTTTTTGTTTCGACCCGAATACTATCTTTGTTGCTTAGCTTCTTCTCGCGCACGAAGACTGCGAAACACCTGGCACCGTTACCACACTGCTCAACTTCTGAACCATCGGCATTAAAAATTCGATAGCGAAAATCAACATCAGGCTTGCCAGGTGGTTCGACCAACAAAAGCTGGTCAAAGCCCACACCTAAATTACGATCAGCCATTCGGCGAATTTGTTCAGGACGAAGGTGAACATGATGGCTGATCATATCAACCACCATAAAGTCATTACCCAAACCATGCATTTTGGTAAAGTTCACCACCATATTGTTTTCTCCCGATACCTAAAATACTCTAAATGCCCACTAAGGCATCAAATTCTCAAGCGCTAGTTGATCATCAATTGTTTCACGCTTA